>JAFMIS010000153.1 GCA_017853915.1 bacterium | reverse complement strand
CGCTGGAGTTTACTGGCCGTCCGCTCGACCTGGGTATCGCGGGTAATGGCTATTTCGTTTTGGCTAAGGGTGATGAGCGTTACTTCACACGCGCTGGTAATTTTAAGCTCGACTCCTCTGGCTTTATTGTCAATCAAGAGGGATTGGCGGTGCTCGGATTCCCAACAAACGGGAGCGGAGCGCTTGAGCCGATCAATATCAATAATATTCAGCAGAGTTCGGTTGAAACTACGGACCTCTCTATCGCTGGTAATGTTAACGCATCCTCGAATCTAGTAACCGCTGGATCAATCCCAGATCCTGGAGTTGCTGTTCCTCCAACAACGACCTACACGGATATCAATAAATTCGCTGAGTATTCGACGGTTGTTGATATCTTTGACTCATTGGGTCAGAAGCACTCCACCACATTCATGTTCTTCCACACCGGTGTCAACGAGTTTACCGTGCGGGCGTATGTGAATAATGAAGATGTTGATCCTGTAAATACTCTGACGAAGACCGGATTCCCGAGACAGGTCGGCCAGGCGACAATCACATTTGGCGGTAATGGACAGCGTAGTCCGGCCCCTGTGCTGGGCACGCCAGACATTACCTCAACTATCAACTGGAATAACGGATCAGACACCAGCACAGTTGAGATGACCTTTAACCCGCTGACGCAGTATTCAGCTAACTCTAATATCGTCTCCATCTCGCAAGATGGAACTGGTATCGGGTCGGTCCAGAGCTTGAGCGTGGGTGGTGATGGAAAGATCACCGCGCTGCTTTCCAACGGTCAGAATAGCACCCTTGGACAGCTTGCGTTTGCGACCTTCCCCAACCAAGAGGGGCTCTCTCGAATTGGTGGTAACTTAATGGCAGCATCCACTGCCTCAGGAGAGGCTGTTATCGGTCGTCCAGAGGCTGGAAATTACGGAAGCGTGAAAGCTGGCACAGTTGAGCTCTCCACCGTTGATATCGCCTCTGAGTTTGTTAAGATCATTACGCTGCAACGCGGTTTTCAGGCAAGTTCGAGAGTTATTACGACTATCAACCAGCTCTTGAACGATATTATCCAGTTGGCGTAGTAGGCCTTTGAGCAGTACCATGTCAGTATGAAGTTCTCTGACGATGAGCTGCGCCGGAAGACGATGGCCCGAGATTCTCGGGCCATCGCGCGTCTTATCACTCGCATAGAAAATGGACATGGTGGAGCGCGCTCGCTCGCGGCTTCTCTGAGGCGACCAGCTGGGCGCGCCCACGTTATTGGTGTCACTGGTGCCCCGGGTGCGGGGAAATCTACCCTCGTTGATCACATCGCGCTTCAGTTCCGCGCTCGCGGGGCTTCCGTCGCTATTATCGCCGTGGATCCTTCCAGTCCTTTTACGGGAGGGGCAATTTTAGGCGATCGGATTCGAATGAGCCGTGCCGCAGAGGATCCCTCAATCTTCATCCGGAGCATGGCGACACGTGGATCCTTAGGCGGCCTAGCAAAGGCGACCCTTGAGTGTGTACATGTCCTCGATTCCGCCGGCTTTGATATCATACTACTTGAGACTGTCGGTGTTGGTCAGGCGGAAGTTGATGTGGTTCGGTCCGCGGACACCTGCGTGGTTGTTCTTGTGCCCGGAATGGGAGATAGCGTGCAGATAATTAAGGCGGGGTTAATGGAGATCGCTGATATCTTCGTTATTAACAAAGCTGACCGGGAGGGAGCGTATGCTCTGGAGAAGGATCTTTATACTCTTCTGTCGCTTGTTGAGCTGCCTCAGGAAGCCTGGAAGCCGCAGGTGATGCAGACGGTGGCCACGACCGGGTCCGGGGTTGAGAAGGTCGTGGAAGCGGCCACGGCTCATGTCGCATGGCTTGATTCCTCTCCACAGGGGTATGCTCGGCGACTCAAGGTCGTCTCCCAAACGATTGTAGCACTTGCCTCGGAATGGATTGCGCGAGACGCCTTGCATGGTACGGAGCAATTCGTGGCTGACCTGGCTCGGGAGTGCGTGGCCAGGTCCAAGACTCCGATTGAGGCAGTTGAGGCGCTCGTGCGGCGACGGAAGGTATAGATCGGGCGCAAGTATGAGAGTACGGCGGGCACATGAACGAGGGCTCACGCAGACCGCGTGGCTCAGCAGTCACCACACCTTTTCTTTTGGTGAATACTTTGACCCAAACCAGATGGGATTTCGAAGCTTGCGCGTTATTAACGACGATTGGGTCGCTCCGGCCCGTGGCTTCGGCATGCATGGCCATAAAGACATGGAGATCATCACGCTCGTTCTTGAGGGAGAACTAGAGCATCAGGATAGCCTTGGAAATCGGGGTGTCCTTCGCCCGGGTGAAGTGCAGGTCATGAGCGCTGGCAAGGGAATTAGACACAGTGAGGTCAATCCCTCTCCAGACAGACCCTCTCATTTTTTGCAGATATGGATTGAGCCTCGCCATAAAGGTATCGAGCCGCGGTACGCCCAGCGACAGTTTCCGCTTAGTGAGTGTAGAGACGCATGGTGTCGTATCGCGGGCTCGCATGATGAGGGAGATGGCGCGTTCCTCATTCATCAGGACGTGCAGGTGCTCTACGGCGCAATCACGCGCAAGGGGCAGCTGTCGTTACACGTGGGCAGTGCTGGGGCCGCGTGGGTCCATATTATCGCGGGGGATGTGAGGTGCGGCTCCCTTACTCTTAAAGAAGGTGATGCTCTTGCGCTGGATACAGAGCAGGAGATGACAATAACCAGCCAGGCGCCACGATCTGAAGTTATAGCATTTCTGTTCTAGCTGAATATGTTTGCAGGGCGCTTACGGGCCGCTCCCCAAAAAGATCGTCGTGGGGAGGGCTCCCGGTTCGGGCATCAAAATAGTGCAAATCACGGAGAGCCTTATTATTGTGCAATATACCCGGCGGTCGAACCTACCTTCCATCAGGGGCGTCGAGCATTCGCCGCCGGACATGGAACGAAAGCACATGCCTTCAACGGGTAGGCCTAGTCAGCTCAGCGTGCCTCCTGAAGATCGGTTGTTATGTCTGGTGATTTCTCCCGCGTATGACGCCACGGACCCTTTCCACAAGATCCGGGATAATCGGGATCAGAGAGAGTAGATAGAGGTAGATGGCAGGCAGCAGAAAACGGTTCCCGTACGTCGAGACCATCCACTGGTAATACGAGAAGATATAGAGCGTATACGCGAGGGCCGAGCCGAGGCACCATAGCTGAAACGTCCTAACCCGCATCTGGCAGAGCCAGCACAAAACACATGGAAGCCCAATAAGGCATAGGTTGTATGGGAGCAGTCCCGACTCACTGACCAGCTTCTGCGACCAGTTTGTGAGGAAGACGCTCATGTCGGGACCGCCCATGAATTGCATTACGACAGCCTCTCCGCGACGAAACTCCAGCAGTCGCGCGTAGCTCGTCAGAAATGGAGATCCCCACATCGCGGAGTTGTATAAAAAAAATGAGAGTAGTACCGAGCCCCACCCCAATAATAACCGACACCGCTGACTGAGGGTTGGCGCTGAGAGTCGTGCACATAAAAGCAGAGTTGCTAAAATCACGTACGAGGGGCGGACAAAAATGGAAAGCGTCATGATCACACTTCCCCACCATGGACATCTCTGAGAGAGGGTAAGTCCACATATGATGAGCGCGCATCCGTGAAGATCATAACTGAAAATATTAGAGTGGAAGAGGGTCGGAGAGAGAAAAAGGCAGCATGTAATGGTACTCCAGGCGAGATCTCGCCCAGAGATGTTATTGACCATGACATATGTGGCGTAGAGCAAGCTGAGCAAAACTACTTGCTGCATTATCCAGAAACCGAGATCGCCGAAGACGAAGAAAAAGGGTACCGCAGCCACAGCTGACAGAATTGAGTGTTTGGGCAGAAGCTTGCCAGAGGAACCGAGGGCAAAAATGTCCTGCCAGATAGTTCCGTCAACGTTTTTGCTCGCTTCGCGAAGCTGATCGTGTACCTCTTGAAAGTATCTTGGTGTCAATGTTCCATGTTGGACTATAGACTTGGCGACTTCCGAAACTGCCTTGCCCGGGCCCTGTGGTAGCACCGGTATGCCTTGCAAATAGGAGCACAGGCTGAAGGCACTAGTGATGACAATTCCTACCATCAATAGGAACTTTGTTCGTTTCGGCATGTGTATCGGTGGTGCAGTCATGATTGAATTGTAGGGTCTCGCGTTTCCGATCTTCTGACAACGCGTGAAAATAGAACGCTCCAATACATTCTTCTATCGCGATAAGGATTAACCTATTTTTGTGCTGGTGATCTCTTAAGGAGGTGTCTCTTTCTGACAGAGCTGCCAGGTGACTAGACGACTGTTCTGGCTGACTTAATTTCTAGTCATCGGCCAATCAGCAGATTAACCCAGGGATCAGCGAGACTGACGAGGAGAACGTCTTCGGAGGCCGTGTAGTTAGCGCCCGGGTCGGGCGCCGTGATATTGCGAATCACCATCAATATTTCTGGTTCACGGTGCGTCTGCCGGCCAGATCGGCCGCCCTCCAGGCATATCCTCACATACGGCTTCGCACGGTGACGACCACGACCAAGGCGAGTGCAGAAATCGTAAGAAGCCTAGAATACGGGTGGTGCTGTAACCCACCTAGGTTTGCCTGACGAAAGGTCAAGTCAGTCCTTTCTCATTTGGACAATTAAGATCCCGAGTGCGTAGGGTGACATAACGTATGCCTCCGCTGTCGGCGAGATTTGGCGAGCAACGGCAAGGATATCATTCATTCTAAAAAAGACCTGTTCCGTCCATGGCCACAGACGGCTGCAGCCAGGAAGGCGCGATAGCTTGTACCACAAGGTGGGATACGAATAGCGGTATGGCACACCAGCGATAACATATCCGCCTGGTTTGCAAACCCGATATTCCTCGCGAAGGATGTCGATGTAATTGTCAAAATGCTCGTGAAGTCCTTGGCTCCACACCATATCGAATGAATCGTCGCTAAAAGGCAAATGAAAACAGTCAGCTTTGACGAGCGAGATGTTGCTAGTGCCGAGCTGCTGTGCCCGTTCCTGAGCCATTCCCAAGGCTCTTTCCGAGATATCAAGCCCCACAACCTCTCTGAAATGGGGCGCGAGATCGCACAATAAACTGGCAGTGCCACAGCCAATCTCCAAGAACCGCGATTGAGGAGACGCATGAGGTAGCAAGACTTTCTTAAAGAAGCGGTTGTATATTCCACGTCCCATTCCGATTGCGGCTTGAACAGGGCTATCCCAGACAGCATTCCATTCAAGACGGGCTTGTTCAGCGTTCTTGTGAGCCATGTGCGTTATTACCCTGGATTAATAGCAGAGCCCGTCAGCGCGAATCGAAATTGAGTTTTTTGAACATCGATGTTTTCGAACCCATGAATACGTAGAGCTTGAGACAGACTATCTTTTGAGTAGCGATTTGGGTGCATCTCCTTTCGGGAGAACCCGCGACACCGAGCCACAGCCTCAAGAAAAGTGCTCTCTACAAGAGGCAGTGTCCAATCACCATAGTTTGGCGTGCTGACCCAAAGAGTACCCTGGGGAGCTAATAGTTTTTTAAAAAGAGTGAAATACTGATCCATCTCTGTAATATGCTCGATCACCTCTTTGGCGGTGATCAGGTTGACGGTATTCGCATGTTCAAGGACTACGCGCTCAAACTCTTTTGGTGATTTTGAGGTGTACGCGAAACACCCGCGATTCGACGCGGCGAACTCCTCCATGGATTGAGTTAGGCGGGAATCCTGGTCTACGAGAATGAATTGAGTGCCTGGGGGATAAATGTGTCGCTCGTGAAAGTATCCGCAACCAAAGACGAGGACCTTAAGAGGATGAGGATGAGCCGCCTTAACCCTCTCTACCGTGGCAATCATGCTTCCCTCGATCGGTCGGTGGTAGATAGTAAATGGCCATTTAACCACGAGCTCGTGATTTGCGAAGTAATCGACCTTTTCGACTGTGCTTGCTGACGACATATCATCCTTACACTATGAATCCCGCAGCATCCTCGGCCATGAGGCCTGGAGCCACTAGCCATTTGATGCATCAGGGTGTCAGGCGGATTCAGTAATCAGGTCATCGACGGAGCTTCTGAAGACGCTGTGGAGCGTAGGTACCTACAATTTCAACAAGAGTCGATGCGCCTCCTTCAATTGCAATCCCGAGGAAACACAGTTCGGATCCTTGCGGGAAGCAACTCCTGTTTTCAGAACTCTCCAGCTGGAATCCCAGTGCTCTTATCGGGACTCAAGATGAGCTGC
>JAFMIS010000152.1 GCA_017853915.1 bacterium | reverse complement strand
CAGGCCTTCGCGACTCGCGGGTATCTTACCAGGATGTACGTCCCACTCGGGGAGCTCTTGCCAGGCATGGGCTATCTCGTGCGTCGACTTCTTGAGAACACATCTAATGAGTCTTTTCTGCGACACACGTTCTTTGAGCACGATGAAATTACGACGCTTTTGCGCGACCCCGGTTCATCATCAGTGCCCATGAATGGCGTGGATTTTTCCGCCAATGGCCTGCGCTCTGAGCCTCTCCCGCAGAACAACAGCTGCGCTATAGCCATGGATCTTGATTACTAGCTCAGGAGACTCGTATGAATGAAGAATCTGTTTTTCAAAATGAGCCGCTCAAGGATTTCAGTATTCAGACCAACCGATCTACTCTTCGCGCGGCACTTGCGGACCTCGACAATCGAATTCGCGCCGGTGGACTGACCGCTTCTCCCATCATCAACGGCCATGAGGAACGCGTCGGATCTCCGATTTCAGCCTTTGATCCGAGCGCACACTCCGTGAGAATTGGAGAGGTCTATTACGCCTCACGAGAGCTTGCGTCTCGCGCTCTATCTTCATGCTCCCTCGGTTTTCGAGCATGGCGAGCGACTCCCCCTCAACAGCGTGCCTCAACTACAAGAAAACTCGCGGCACTCCTCCGTCAACATTCACCATTCCTTACCGCGCTGATCATTCGAGAGGCCGGCAAAACATGGCGTGAAGCCGATGCTGATGTCGCTGAAGCCATCGACTTTTGTGAATTTTATGCCTCGGAGATGCTTCGTTTGGGAGAACCGTATCGAACTCAACACGTTCTCGGAGAGGACAACTTTTATCTGTACCAGCCGCGGGGGGTTGTGGCAGTCATCGCGCCGTGGAATTTCCCACTCGCGATCGCATGTGGCATGACAGTCGCGGCTCTCGTTTCTGGAAACACGGTCGTGTTAAAGCCATCCGAGCAGACATCACTCATCGCATACGAGTTCGCGAGGTTGGTTTTCGAGGCTGGATTTCCGGCTGCCACGTTCGCGTTTCTACCCGGCCGAGGCGAGGACATTGGCCGTTTTATGGTAGAGGCGCCGGAGACGGCGATGATCGTATTCACGGGTTCTCGCCCTGTAGGACTTGAAATAATTAAGTCTGCCGCCACGATCGCGCCAGGACAGAAAGGGATTAAGCGCGTGGTAGCCGAGCTTGGAGGTAAAAATGCCATCATCATCGACGAGGATGCTGACTTTGACGACGCGATTCGGGGCGTTTTGCAAGCCGCTTTTGGATTCGCGGGGCAGAAGTGTTCCGCATGCTCTCGACTGATTATAGTCGGTGGCGCATATGAGGAGTTTCTCAAACGACTCGCCTCGGCCACAGCGGACCTTATTATCGGCCCGGCATCTGATCCGGCCAGCTTTTATGGGCCAGTGATCGATCGAGAGAGCTTCGAACGTATCCTCGGAGTTATCCAAGACGCGAGGAGCCTCCACGTGCTGGTTCAGGCCCCGATCCCCGAAGAAGTAGGGAGCTCGGGTTGGTACGTCCCCGCGACTATTTTTAGAGACACCCCCCTTGAGCATCCGATATGGCGCGATGAGATCTTCGGGCCGGTGCTGGCGTGCGCCAGAGCAAGAACGTTTGAGGAGGCCCTCGACATGGCTAACGAGTGCGAATATGCCCTTACGGGAGGGGTTTTCTCGCGCAACCCACAACACCTCGCCATGGCGCGATCGAATTTTGAAGTTGGCAATTTGTATATTAATCGCTCCATTACAGGCGCGCTCGTATGTCGGCAGCCGTTTGGAGGTTTTAAGTTCTCAGGAGTTGGCTCGAAAGCGGGGGGTCGAGACTATCTTCTTCAATTTATGGAGCCCCGAACAATAACCGAGAATACCATGAGGCGCGGATTCACCCCGGATCTTCAATCATAATGGAGCTGCGATGCTAACGCCGTACGACAATCACCACATACGAGCACTCCGTGTACTGGGGCTTTGTTTTTTGCCCCTCATGGCTCTTATTTCTATCGGCTGCGGACGTGTGATTGGACATCCGGAGCATCCCCAAGCGCAACCGGCAGTAGTACGACTTCTTTCGGACGATCCAGTTCTAATTCGAGAGTCAACAGTTGAAATTAAGTCTCTCGGCGAGACAGCCATGCCTGCTCTCTATCGCTCCATGAGCGGCGCCTCACCGCAGCAGCAAGCGCGCATCATCGAGTTAGCTCTACAGATAAAGGAACCACGAGATATCCTCGAAGATATGGTGGCACAAGCCGCGCAGAGTCCGCACGAACCCCTGCGTGTCTACGCTATGAAGAAGGAGGCTCAGCTCCTTAAAGAACCAAGCTCTCTCGCTGGTCAGATTCGCGGCACCACCCCACAAGACGTCCTCTCAAAACACCTGCGAGATGAGAGCGCTAACGTACGACTTTTAGCGTTCCGCGCGCTCTCTGGCATGGACTCAAAAGATGCGATCACAAATGATGACCTCACCTTTCTTATTCACGATCAAGATCCAGTGATTATGACCTCCGCGGCCGCGCTAGCGGCGGAACGGGGGTTTACATTTCAGGGCCCTGAAGATCGTGAGGTGTCTGCAGATCTACGAAAACTGCTATTTCATGGCGATCCACTGGTGCGCGCTACCAGCTGCAAGGCTCTCGGCCTCACTGGAGCCCACGCTCAAACCGCTGTGGCCCCGATTCGCAAGCTGCTCAAGGGAGAGCAAAACACCGTAGTGCAGTTACAGGCGGCTATCGCTCTCACAAGGATCGGTGATCCTCGAGGCCTTCAATCTGCCATACCTATACTTCGCTCTCTCTCGAATAATTCAGACTCTTCGGTTCGAATCGCCGCCACCAGCGCCCTAGCGCAGGCTGAGATTCGCAGCGCTCAATCTTCCCCGCCTCGCGACCCTGGGCAGCCCCAATAAAATAGCTTCCCGCAATGTAATACGTCTGTAGCGATCATCAGCCGGGCTGACTCCGACGAGGGCATCACCTATGGTGGCGCCGAGACGATATCATCAGCATGTGGAACTAGCGGCGGGAAAAAGACCTTTACGAGGCTCCATAGGCCATATGAGAAGCATACTGAGAGTCAAGCGCTCCGCGAATCTCGAACTCGGAGCGGAGATGACACGATCTGACTACTCGCATTTTTAACAACGAGCCTTACCGCTGAAACCATCTTTTGCCCTGGTCTCAGTAACAGGGTATAGTGCCGAGATGCTCGACCTCTTACTGAGCTCTCATGGGCTCTTTGCCTACGTTTTACTGTTCTCGCTGCTGCTGGGTTCCTCCCTCGGGCTTCCTGTGCCTGAGGACCTTACCCTGATCGCGGCGGGACTGATGTGTCACCTCGATCAGGTCCACACGTGGCTCATGGCAGTCTTGTGCTACCTTGGCGTCCTCGCTGGAGATCTGATTATCTACCGTATTGGTTGGCTAGCTGGGCCCACTTTATTTCGCAAGCAATGGTTTCGTCGGCACCTCACCACCCAGCGCCTCCATTTGATTCGTGAAAATCTGCACAAACGGACCATCTTTACCATTCTGATAGCGAGACATCTTTTTTATCTCCGCACAGCGACATTCCTAATGTGCGGCGCGGTGAGACTTCCTTTTGGAAGGTTCTTTCTGATAGATGCGTGCGCCGCGCTCATCACGGTGCCGGTAATGATGGGGATTGGATATCTCTTTGCCGACAACTATCCGGCAATCATGGCGGGAGTGCGCCAAATTAAATTTGCTCTACTCGGAGCGGGTCTGGTCGTAATACTCTTTATCGTCTGGCGCTATCAACGACGACAACCCTGCTCAGAGGAACCAGATCCATCCTCCGAGGAGCCTCTCGATCTCTAATTGGCGGCTGACCTATCAATTCGAAAGAGCACGCATATCGGACTCTCTCTGTTCCATTAACGAAACGATCTGGAACTGAGTGCGGGCTCGCTCCAGGTTGTGGCGAGGGCGATGAATTCGAAAATATGTATCACCTGATAGATAATCTGTTAAAAAACGGACTCCAAGGATCAAGGCCAACACGCGAGGAGCCATCGGCAGCAATTCTCTCTCCCGAGTCGTTAACAAGCCTCCCATTTCACTCAGGTAACCCTGAGATATCGCCGCATACAAATCCATGTCGATAAGTACTTTAGAGAAATCCTGCTCATCCTCAGCGCACGGCACCGCCGTATTACGAGCCAGATCGCCGAAGTCAAAAAGAACAGTTCCCGACATGCAGGTATCGAGATCGAGCAGACACACAGCCCTCTCGCCACGAGCGTCAAAGAGCACATTATTGAGCTTCATATCGTTATGACTCACGCGACGAGGTATACTTCGTTGATCTAAGGCCGCTATCAACGCGGAGCCTAGGGAACTTCGCTCCATGGCGAATGAGATCTCGCCCTTACACGACGCCGCTCGAGCTTTCACATCCTTTCGTACCGCTTCATGAAAAGCGTCGAACCTCCGGCCCCCATGAAGAAAGAAAGGTATTGTGTCAGCAAGCTTCATAGGATCAAGCCCCGAGAGCGATCGTTGAAATCTCCCCAAAATCGCCGCGGCCTCCGCTGCCACATGCGGCCCCGGACAGACATCATAGGTCGTGGTATTCTCGATGTACTCGAATGTGCGCCAATACTCACCCTGAGCATCTTTCAGATAGGTGGCTCCATTAACTGCGGGGATGATGGTCAAAGTCTCCTCATCTACTCGCAAACTGCCCTGAGATTTCTTTTCACGCAGCGTTCGAGTTACCAACTCGAGGTTTTTCATTAACCCATCGATATCTCCAAAGATACGATGATTTACCACCTGATGGACGTATCGCCGTGTACGACTAGAATCGCCCCACGTAGCGACATACGTTCTGTTGATATGTCCGCGCTTGAGCTCCTCAATCTCAAGCAACTGACCCTCTATTGAGAACTGTTTCAGTATCTCTATTGGGATTACTCTCGCCTGCTCCATCGACCAGCCCCACCCCCTAGACGTTACACCCCCGCCACAAAGCGCGAATTGTGCCCGGACTGATCGACTGCATCAGCTCCCTTAGCGCCGCGTTCCGAGTTTGAGGCCTCTTCAAAAAGAGCTTCCACAAACGCCACACGGTCGAACTGAAGAAGATCTCTATCTTTTTCCCCTACGCCCACGAAGAGCACTGGCACCCGCAACTCGTGCGAGATCGCGACGATGATGCCCCCTTTGGGAGTGCCGTCGAGCTTCGTTACAACCACTCCGGAAAGCGGCACTGCTGAGTTGAACTCCCGAGCTTGCACGAGCGCGTTCTGACCACTAACCCCGTCTACTACCAGAACCGTCTCATGCGGAGCATCCGGGATATGTTTCTTGATAGAGTTTCGAATCCCCTCCAGCTCCTGCATCAAATTTGATTTCGTGTGCAAGCGCCCTGCCGTGTCGATAAGCACCACATCAAATTCACCGCTTGTGGCAGCTGCCATGCCATCAAACACCACTGCGCCCGGCTTTGCCCCCTCTGGACCCTTTACCAAGGTAAATCCTACGCGACGCGACCACTCTGACAACTGCTCGACAGCGGCAGCTCGAAAGGTATCCGCCGCAATAACCAAAACTCTCTTGTGCTCCGCGATGTAGCGGGAAGCCAACTTAGCTACCGTGGTAGTCTTTCCAACGCCATTCACTCCCACTACCAACACTACGAGTGGTCCTCCAATAGGATGGTAGAGCCTATGATCCGCTGGGGCTGGGACCAGGCGCTCCAGAATTCCCTCCTTAAGAAGGCTCTTTAAATGTCCCGGTGACACCACACTTTCACGCTCAACATCCGTCCTCACTGTGGAAATAAGATCCGCCGCGCATCGTGCGCCAACATCGCTGAGGATAAGAGCCTCCTCCAAATCGTCAAGCATCGAGAGATCGAGCGAGGGCTTTCCGGAAAGCACGCTGGCCAATCTTCCCAGAAGTCCCATACGACTCTTGGTAAGGCCACGGGCTATCGCCGCACGAGGTGTCTCTGCCGGTATCTCGATCTCAGCTGGAGCACCAGGCGCCTCTGTTCCAAGCGGGACAATCTCCTCAACCGGCCGCGCAACCGGTTGAGCGTCCTCGGGCTGAGCGGGAACCTCCACACCACTGCGAAGCGCCTCCAGTACGGTGGCCAATTCCCTATTTTTTCGAGTTAATCGCGAATGCGCGCGCAGAGAAAGGAGCACCACAAGCAGGGTCGACGCAACTGACACCAACAAGCCAACACTCATCTCCTCCGGGTGGGAGCGAGCGAAATCAAGCATGGCCTCTTGCCAAAGACCGATCTGCATCTGAATTTCTTCTATCGACACGACTATTCCTCTGTTGCTGGGCAAGT
>JAFMIS010000151.1 GCA_017853915.1 bacterium | reverse complement strand
AATCGCGTCCACGTTGATCACAGAGGGGGTTATGGGCCTGGTGCGAATTGTAAAGGGCCTCGTTCTCTGCCTTGCCATGGCATGCACGCCCGTGCCCCCGATCGTTACCGAGCCACCTCATAACTCGCGACAACCCACTCAAAACGATCTGATCGTGCAGTCTGAGCAGAGGGCCATGATTCGTCCTGAGGCGATAGAGCCACACTCGTCTGATCCGCATCACGATGAGGATTTTCAAGGGCCCGTTGAAGATTCGGAGCAGGTGAGCTTTTGGGGGGCTGTGGCTGACATCGTGGGCTTTCCTTTCCGAGCCGTCGGCTGGCTGGTGAGCGCGATTTTCTGATTGAAGGGACAGCCGCTACGAAACCTTCGTAGAACGAGGTGCGAGGTTCGCTGTGCTACAAGCCGCGTCAGGCTCAGCTAACCACCTGAAGCTTCTACTTATGTGCCGGATTAGTGTCGGCCCTAACCTACCGGAAGCATTCGGCCTATCGCAGCGGATATGTATACATGCGCAACGCGTCACTTATAGCTCTAATAGCCTTTTTCGTCGCGAGTCCTCTCACGAGCTTTGCGGAAAATCCGTTTCGATCGAACGCGCGCGTAAACTCCGCGTATCTTGTTCGGGAGGCGCATACTCCAGCTGCGTTTGGTCGACACTTCGCGCCTGTGAAGCTCTCAGTTCGAAACATGTACGGATTGGGGAATGTTGCTATCGTCCTCAACAAAAGAAAACTTCCAAGCGCTGAGGCATGTTTCGTTAACGCCCAAGGCGTGTGCGTAAAGGATCGTAAGGTTCCCGTTTTGTTTCGCGGAACTGCGACCCTGATGGGAAGACGCGCGGAGAATCGGAATGTGCCGGTAGCGGCCTCGGTTATCGATAATCAGGTTAAGGTGCAATTCGCGGGGCCGGCTCTTGGTTCTCGAAAGAGTCATCGAAGAGTATTTTCGGTGCAATTCGCGCTGAGCGCTAAGAATGACATGAAGGTGCGCGTTGCCAGCAAGCCGAGCGCTGCGTTTCTAGGTAAGGATTGTGGTTCGGAGCATACGACGCACGGTGCTGAGACGAGAGTGGCCGCGGCTTCAGCGATAGAGCCAAGTGTTGAGACTTATCGAGTGGTGACAATCAGCACTGATGCTGATCCAGAGTGGTACGCCCAATATGGCGAGAACAGTAATGTAGAGATCGCGGCCATCATAAATGCGGCTGAGGCGATCTACGACCGACAGATGGGAATTCGTTTTAGCATCGTTCGCCAACACGTATACACAACTACCTCTCCATATGTCGAAACTGACGCGAGCAAGCTTTTGGCGTCGTTCGCGAAGAATCCAGAGAATCCCGCCAATATGGGTTTTGCCCCTCTTACGTTCGATCAAGACGTAGACCTTAAGCACCTCTTTACGGGTAAGAATCTCGATGGCAACACTGTTGGGTTGTCGTACATCGGGGCAATCTGTTGGGCATCGGCGAGCGCGTATGGGCTCACTCAAAATCTGTCGCGTGTTTTAAACGTCGCGATATTCGCGCATGAGATTGGACATAGCTTGGGCGCTCAGCATGATTCTACTGACCCAGCAAGTCTCATGTATCCAAATATCGGGCCAAAGACGTACTTCTCCGCGGCGAGCGTGGCTCAGATAAACAAGCTGCTCGCTTCTGTTGGTAAGTGTGTTGCTGATGAGCAGCTGCGCCCTAACCTTGTCAACGCGTCTTTGACTCTAAAGCGGTCATTCAGCAAGGATCGCAAAGCGCTCAAGTTGAAGGGGCAATTGTTGTCGGCATCGCTCAAGCCAATAGCAGGAGAGGTTGTCAGGATCTCCCTGAACGCGAAGATTGTTCTGGTTATGACCGATGCCGATGGAAAGTTCTCTCTGGTGTTGAAGACGAAGAAGATTAAGGCAAAGAAGCTGTTGGTCTTCGCCCAGACCGCGAATAGTGAAACAGCCATTTCGGGCGCGTTAAAGGTTTCAGTTCCAGCGTAACATTCCGGCGCCCCGGCTCGGGCGCGTGTGTGATCTGACGGCTCACTGATTACGGCGAGCCACTCCCATCCACCGCAACTACGAGAGATTGATCGGGGAGGTGCACAGCTGAGAGGTGATGCATGCCATTTCGCGCCCACCCAGAGCCATGAGCTTGCAATAGAGGGTCTGGCGCTAAAGGATGCTCACTAAATGAGCTAGGGGTGAGAGTTTTGACCTCCATCGCGCGCAGAGCCTTGCCGTAGCCGTGGCGATTATCTTGAACGAAGCGGACGAGTTTCCCATGTAGTATGAGTGGTCGGCCGCCTGGCCGAGCCCGACTAGGGTCATTTAGATAGATTGGGTTTAGCACGTGCGGTTTCCAGGGACCCTGTGGCGAGGAAGCGTAGAAGATGTGCAGGGAGTAGGGGGCCTGGCAGGTGAATAGCCACCACAGGCCTTTATAATAAACGAGAGAAGAATCGGAGAAATTTCCTCGAATCAGAGTTCGCTCAAGCATCCACTCTGTTGGATAGCGTGTGGCCCGATAGAGCCGAATAGAGTGATTCTGTCGACTCTCAGGCACCATGTAGTGATGCCCCCTATACGTAAATACGAATGGATAGGAGAGGTGAAAAGGCTCTCTGAGCACAACTTGTTTAAAACTCCAGTGCTGCAGGTCGTTGCTCTCCGCTAAGCCGATCTCACCTTTTTTGGTTTGGGTGTTAAAGAGTTCAAAAAAAAGCTGCCATTGTGATGGTCCCTTGACGATGAATGGATCTGCGATGAACGAAGTCGGCGGAGACAATACGAGACTCGCTGGCAGCACAGTGGTCGCTGCTGAGACTTCTTTTGATAGAGTTGAGACTGTATCCGTTGTCACGACAGCTATCGACCAAAAATTCCCTGAGTCTTCCCCTCGGGGCGAAGAGTCTGATGAGATTGGTGCGCATGAGGCTAGGGGTATCACAAACATTGTGATGAGGTGAATGGCGGTTCGCCTCGCCTCGAGGATGGCCTGGCTGGTAAAGAATCGAATGCGCAGCGACGAAAACTTTAAGTCCACCTTGTTGCCTGAGTTGCGTCGAGGGGTGCCCGACCTTTAGTCTCTCCGAAAGGAGATCATCGGCCTGTTGTGCGGCTCGATAAAGTGTTCGGCGCTTTTGCGCTGGAACGTAAGTACCTTACGCATGGTTGCTTTTAGGAGGAAGCAGGGTTCTCGTAGATCCGACCGGAGGTATTTCAACGAGTGAGGATGATGAGGGCTCTCGGCCTGAGGTGTCTTTTCTTGTATTGGTTTCGGAGCAAGACGGTTTTGCACAGCCGCGCTACCAGGCGCATGTTTTACGCACTCGTACTAGTTATACACACTGAAACCGATCGAGGTAGCTGCCGCTTTCTGGGCCAAAAAGATCTACTTTCCGCAAATCGTGTTACGGTATTTCGTGAAAGCTGGGGGTTTATACGGATATGGTTGTGAAAAAGCTCGGTTGTACGGAGCGATGTATCTTCAGCGTCGCTACAACACTGGCGCGAACAGCCGCGCGAATTTAGCCGCTAATCTGAGCCACCACGGCAGATCCTCAAAACGTTCGGCTGATACATCGCGCGACGAGGCCATATCGTTGCTTAGCATCGAGGCTACTTTTTCGGTAAATGCTTGGTTACAAAGCACGCTGGTAGCCTCAAAATTTAGCCGAAATGAGCGATTATCAAAGTTTACGCTTCCGATCGCGCTGATAGAGTCGTCAATTACGAGAGCCTTCTGGTGTAGAAAGCCGTCGTGGTAGCGATATGCTTTGACGCCGTAGCGGGTGACTGCAGGAACGAAAAAGAAGGAAGCGAGCCATACCAGGTAGTGATCGCGCTTGGCCGGTAGAATGAGCCGAACATCCACCCCTCTCAGTGCCGCGAGTTGCAGCGCGCTCAGAAGCGCGTCATCAGGCACAAAATAAGGGCTCGAGATCCATACTCGCGAACGGGCTGAAGTAATGCAGTGTAAAAAGAAGAGGATGCACCGGTCATATTCATCAGCAGGCCCTGTGCCAAAGGTCGCTATCGCTAGATTTCCGGTGGGTGTCGGCTCTGTCAGCTCAATATCCGGGCCCGCGCCAGTTGCCCATACCCAGTCACTCGCAAAGACTCGCAGCGCCTGGCTGACCGTGGGTCCACTAAGTTTGATATGTGTGTCGCGCCAACGTTTGAATCGAGTATGACGTCCCATGTATTCGTCGCCGACATTGAGCCCGCCCAGAAAAGCAACCTGACCATCTACGATGACGATTTTTCGATGATTTCGAAAGTTTACCTGAAAAAAGTTGGCCAGCCCCCGACGAGTTCCGAAAGGCGTAACCTTAACGCCTGCGTTTTGTAATTCACGCAAGTAGTTTCGAGGTAGAGTGTGGCTGCCCACCTCATCGTAGATCAGGAATACCTTAACGCCACGAGCAGCGGCGTCGAGGAGCTTCGTCTTGAAAAGAGATCCCAGACGATCATCTTTAATTATAAAGAACTCGGCCATAATGTCTCGCCGGGCCGAGTCTATGGCGTCGAAAATGGCGGCGAATGTGGCCTCTCCGTCGATCAGTAGTTCAGCGGAGTTGCCACCCACGCAGGGGCGACCGCAGACATCGAGGAATTGAGCCAGGGCTACTGGGTCATTCCCTGTGGATTGAGCCGCGTGGTGGTTCTCTACGTTGTGAAACCACGCCACGCCGCGAGACTGATGTTTCGCTACGTGTTCAAGCTGTTCTCGATAGCCCCTAAATTTGGAACGCCCCAGGATCCAATACGCGGGCAATCCCGCGTAGGGGAAGATACAGAGGAAGAGGCACCAGGCAATAGCGCCCTGTGAGCTGCGAGAGTAGTAGAGAGCTTCTAAGGCGGAGAGAGCGCCCAGCAGGTGAAAGGTCGATATGGCGATAGCCAGGAGGGTTAGAAATGCTGACTCATAAACCATTGCCGCCTCAGTCTGGCACGATTTGGTCGTGGCGAGTAGGTGGGCTGAGCGTGAGTGCTAGGCTGCTGAGGATCATATCCAACTGGTTTTGGCCCTATAGGATGTGAACCGAACTCAATATTAGCGTATGGCGGTCAGATGGAAGCGTTAGGACATGATTTCTCCAGGTCCGTAGAGGAATCGGACAGTGAACAGGCAGGCAGGTATGTAACCGGGTACATTGCGGAATCAGGCGTTGAGGATATTGAGGCCCTGGCCCCAGCGTGGGAGCAGTGTGTTTCCAGGGGGCCATCGGCGGAACCATTCCTGCAGCCGTATTGGTTTAGCGCTTTTCTCCAGAGCTTCGCGGCGGGCGGGCGCGCTGTGCTTGTCACTGCTCGTCGGGGCAGTGAGTTGATCGGCATACTCCCTTTGGCGCGTAAACGAGCCTTTTTTGGTGTGATCCCGGCCCGCACCCTGCAAAGTCTCTCAGGGATCCATTCCTGTCGCTTCGACCTGTGTGCGGCCCCCTTTCAGCGGGATGTGGCAGCCAAAAAGATGTGGGAATTGCTGCGCGAGGATACTAGCTGGGATGTGATTGAGGCGCTCCATACCCCGGATGACGGGGGATTCGAGGTACTTTCACGGGAAGCGGCTCAGGACGGCTACCTGACAGCAGCGTGGCCCACGTTGCTCAGCCCCTACCTAGAGCTGTCGGAGGAAGTTGAGGATCCCTTTCGAAATTGTCCACGGCGTTACGCCAACTCTCGCTCACGATTAAAGAGCTACTACAAAAAACTGGAATCTCACGGGACGGTTTCGACCACAACTATTCAAGGTTTCGATCCAGCCTTCTTCAATTCCTTCCTTGAAATGGAGGCAGCTGGATGGAAAGGAAGGAATGGTGGCGCGATCGGGCTTAATCCGGCAGCGATTCAATTCTATAGAGCAGCGCTTCAAAGGGCCGGTCAAGCCGGGCATTTGCGCTTACATGCTCTTAATGTAAACGGGGCTCCCGTAGCGATGGAAATAGGGCTCCAGATGAACAGGCGATTTTATTCGCCCAAGGTCACGTACGATGAAAATTTCTCAAAGTGTTCCCCCGGCCAACTCCTGATGCGGGCGACATTGAGCGATTTAGCGAAGGACGATGTTCTGTATTACGACTTCCTGGGGGCGAAAGCCCGGCATAAGCTTATCTGGGCGTCAAAAGTCCGCACGCACTCGCACCGCTATATATTCCGACCGTCGGTCGTGGGGCGTCTACGGCACGCCTTAGTTAAACGGGTCGCGCCGCCACTGAAGAAACTAAAACATGCCGTTTATGGTGATCCTCAAAATGAGAGGATCTCATAGTAAAGACGCTGCATAGGAATTTGAAGCCCACAGACTGTGAGGGCACATTGGGGTCCCACACTAACTGT
>JAFMIS010000150.1 GCA_017853915.1 bacterium | reverse complement strand
GGAACTGGAATGACTGACATAAAGGCTGTTGATGTGCGGCTCGGAGATGAGCTGATTGTTCTTCCGCATGAGCTCTGTCCCGTGGATGGTGTGGTCATCGAGGGGCATGGCTCGATGGATGAGTCGTATTTAACCGGCGAGCCGTATCGAATCTCTAAAACACCGGGATGCGAGGTTATCTCAGGGGCGATCAATGGCGACGCGGCGGTGGTTATTCGCGCTACGCGAGAGGCAAAAGATTCCCGATACGCGAAGATTATGGGCGTTATGGACGCCTCCAGACAACGACGCCCGCGGATGCGCAGACTGGCCGATACGCTTGGAACGCTCTACACCCCGCTCGCGGTTTCATTAGCGATTATGGCGTGGGTGTGGTCTGGAGACGCGGACCGTTTTCTTGCGGTTCTTGTCGTCGCCACCCCATGCCCCTTGATTATCGCTATCCCGGTCGCGATTATCGGCGCCATATCGTGGTGCGCCAAAAGAGGAATCATTATCAAAGACCCCGTAGTTCTTGAACGAGCGCATAGCTGTGAAGTTCTTATAACTGACAAGACGGGGACGCTAACAGTAGGCGAACCAGCGCTTGAGTCGATTGAAGCTCACGGATACACAGAAGATCACGTGCTGCAATTGGCCGCGAGCCTTGAGCAGTATTCGAAACATCCTTTAGCAAAGCCAGTTTTGGAGCGCGCTTCTCAGCGCTGTGTGGCGCTTGCTGAGGTATCTGATGTGAGTGAGATTCCAGGGCAGGGGTTGTCAGGGAGGGTCGGTTCGCGTGCGGTTGTAATCACGGGGCGCCGCCTTATTGAGCCCGCCAAGGTCGCTAACTTCGCGCAGTCATCATCGGGGCTTGAGTGCGTAGTGCTGGTTGATGGGCAGCCTGCGGCGGTGTTCCGGTTCCGCGATCAAGCGCGCCCGGATAGCGAAGAGTTTGTCTCTCATCTGGGGCGACACCACAACTTTAAGGATATTATTTTACTCTCAGGGGATAGGGATCAAGAGGTCAACTACCTGGCGCAACAGTTGAAGATCTCGAGGGTGTATGCCGGCAAATCACCTGAGGAGAAGGTGGCGATAGTTCAGAGTGAGACACAGAGATTTCAGACGTTATTCTTAGGCGATGGTATTAACGACGCGCCGGCGCTTACGATTGCTACAGTTGGTGTCGCGTTTGGTCCTCGAAGTGATATTACTTCTGAGGCCGCTGGAGCTGTGATTCTGGAGCCAGCGCTTAGGAAGGTCGATCAGTTGCTGCACATTAGCGCGCATCTCCGCAGAGTCGCGTTGCAAAGCGCTGTTGGGGGGATGTGTGTAAGCGTCATCGGTATGCTTCTCGCGAGTGCCGGGTATCTCACCCCAGTATGGGGCGCTCTCACCCAGGAGGTGATAGATCTCTTTGCGGTGATGAACGCTCTAAGAGCCTCGTCCTTGGGTAGACGAGAGAGCAATCACATCTAATACGATTTCGGGTTGGGCCTCGTGTCGCTCTGGCACGGGCTTTGAATATCTGGAGTAGACGGGGCAGCCGCTTTCCGTGAACGTGCCCCCTGTCGGCGCGATGTACCAACGTCTATGTGGATTATTGTCTAATCTATGCGAGCGCTTAGAGTTCTAGTAGGGGTCGTGTGTTGTGTATGTTCAACCGCTTTTGGAGCTGTTCCCAATGATTGGGATGGTGATGGTGTATCGGATCTGACTCGAGTAGAAGAGCAGAGTGACAAATCTCTGACATGGAAAGCCGTGTTGTCGACCACGGGAGCCACCACAACGGTCGGGTCCTTAGGAACGACCTCGGATCAGGTGGCGATGGCTCAGTGGTTAGTTAGCGGTACGCAGATCGGCATTGTGTCAGTTAACAGCTCTGATAGCACCCTGACGTGGTCAATTCTTGATAGTTCTGCCGCGAAAATTGATAAGACCTTCGGTAAAGCTGGCGATCTCGTCATGGCGGGAGCTGATCTCAATGCGAATGGCACCGCGGACGCGGTCGTAGTTCGACTGGTAAACGGTGCCGCTCAGTGGGAGATCGCGTATGACCTCTTTGCCTCATCAGAGTCTAAGACAGAGACAGTAACATTTGGAAAAGCCGGAGACCGGACATTCTTCGCGCGAGTTGAGGGCGGATTGACTGATTGGATCGGTGTGATGCGCAAGGGGTCTCGAAGCCGTTCGGTGGCGCTTATGCGCAATATGAGCACGGGAGAGACCCGGCAGTTTAAAAGACTCCCAAAATTCGCGAGTCAGGGGACGCGACCGCGAGCGTTCGCTATCCGTCAATCGAGTGGAGCTGACCTACTGGGCTTCCAGTATGCAAAGAGCGGTGGGATGCAGATCTCAACGTTCACGTTCGCGGGGGCTAAAGTTTCCGCTGACCTCGTCTCTGGTTCCGGTACCTCAGTCGTGGGTGATTTTAATTCTGGAGACGGCCAGGAGATCGCCTATCAAGATGAAGCGGAGAGTGTCGTAATAAATCCGTTGCAGGGAGAGGTTCGCGAGATCTCCGATCTCGGTGGTGCTCCGGTTGATGAGATAAACGTGGGAGTCGTGGGTTCATCAAGCTCCTCTGATTCCTCATCGGGAGGATCATCGGGGGGCTCATCAGGTGGAGGTTCGGACTCCTCAGGTGGAGGATCTGGCTCTCTCTCTCAATGTTCGCAGATAGTTTCATGGCCGGGCGGCTATATTTATAAGACGGTAGGCTCTCATCACTTCACAGATGTACGTCGCAATACGATCGGAATCGTCATTAAGCCGGGAGCCCGCGGTCCATTCCCAGGTTGTGTACAGGCGCTCGATTCTAAAGGAAATGTTGTGGCTAAGTTGTCACTGTACCAGAGAGGAGCCGGCTGGGCGGCGCGGTACTACGCTGGTATCGGATGCGCGACCGGCACCCCTTTTAACGGCGCGTCGGTGGCCTCGAAAGCTCAAGCGAATACGGGGAGCTCGAGCGTTTATATGAATTTCGGTGGGGTGTGCTACGGGCCAATTAACGCCTCGCAGTGTATCGGAAGTAGTCACTGTTAGGTGGAATAAATCGCGCTGTCGCTTCTATGAGCGCCGATAATCGACTCTCGGGTGGCAAGGATTCATGACATGAACGAGCTAGGCATGTCCTAGAACCCTCGCTACGAACCTATTTTTGAAGCCAGTTCTAAGATCTCACGCGCGATAATTATTCTCTGGATCTGATTCGCTCCTTCGACGATCTGAAGCATTTTCGCGTCCCGCATCAGGCGCTCAACGGTATAGTCTCGTATGTATCCCGCTCCTCCTAAGAGTTGAACGGCGTCAGTTGTGATGGACATCGCGGCATCGGTAGCGAAGCACTTAGCGGTTGAGGAGGAGAGCTTCACGTTGGCAGACGCTCCAGCCTGGGCTCGCGTGGCATCGAGATCTTCCGCGGCTTTCTGGGTGAGTAGACGAGCAGCCTGCAAGCGTTGGTGCATGTCAGCTACCATAAACTGAAGTCCCTGAAATTCAGCTAAAGGATGACCAAACTGCGACCGCTCCCGGAGGTGTTTACAGGCAATTCTAAGAGCCGAATCGGAGAGCCCGTTGGCGCACGCGGCGATGTTGACTCGACCCGAGGCTAAGCCCGATGTGGCGACGGTGAATCCTTCGTGGAGAGGGCCGAGAAGAGCTGAGTCGGGAACAAACGCGTCCTCAAAGAAGAGTGACGCGATAGGGGATAGATCAGCTCCCATTTTCTTCTCAGGTTTTCCGATTGACAGGCCCTTTGTATCGCCCGGAACAAGAAACGCCGAGATCGCGGATGTTGAGTCGCTCTTTGTTTGAGCAAATACGAGGTAGAGGTCCGCGAATCCAGCGCTCGTGATGTAGCATTTATTGCCTTTGAGCAGGAATCCGCCCTCGGTCTTGCGTGCTTCGGTTGAGATTGATCGAGCGTCTGAGCCGGCCTGTGGTTCGGTGAGCGCAAATGCCCCCAGGATCTCTCCCGAGGCCATGCGAGGGAGTATCTCCTTCTTTTGAGAGGGGTTTCCGCAGCGCGAAATGAGACCGGTTACCATCGTGTGCACAGAGAGGAATACCGCGGGGCCCACATCAAACCGCGAGATCGTATCGAAGATGGCGGCTGTTGTGGTTGCCGACGCGGCGATACCCCCAAAGTCTTCTGGTATTGATAAACCGCCTAGGCCGACATCACACAGGGATTGAAATAGCTTTCGCGGCACTGTGTTGTAGTGAGCTTCACTCTGATAGTTGGGGATCTCCGTTTGGCAGAGTCGCTCGACCGTTTCAAGGATCAGATTCTGGTCAGATGTGTTGGTCATACGGGCCTAGTATACCACGAGCTTGCGCCGTGAATAGAACCGATCTCAGCATTCGATTATGTGCTCGGGGCTCTCTACTCCGAGCTGGGTGTGACCACGGGGAGGACCACCAAGACACGCTCGTGAGATTCAGGCGCGATTTCGGCCCGTACCGTTTCGCTCGCTCTACTTAGTGCCTCGGCGTGTTTGAAAATAGAGCCAAGTAGGTCTTCAAGAGCAGTTAAATAATCCCGCTCCTGATCTAAAGCCTGAGTATCTTCGCCTGGAGAGTTCCACATGCTGCAGATAAAGGGATTAAAACCAGTGGCGCGATTGAGTTGCCCGCGGCGCTTCTCGATTAAAGCTCGAATGTCTATCCAGAAGGCAAAGTCGCGATGGTCCGCGATGCTCCTACCGCTCCTCCATAAGAAAACATTGCGCTCGGTCTCGGCTATGAACCACAGCGGTGTAGTCTCGACCAGGATGGTGCCGAATAGATCGCGTCTCCGAAGCTCGGCCTCGACAGATTTAAGAATACCTAGGAGGACGGTGCCGGGGGGAGCGGTTGTAACAATTTTGCCCAAACTCCCCCGCAATTTCTGCGGGCCTAGGTGCATATCCTCTGCGAGAATTGGGAGTAAAGTCATTGATTTTGCTTCAAATCGCTTGGTTAGTATCGTGCAGGTAGCCTTGAGGGAGGGCCCGCTTGCAAGCTCTAGGCCAAAAATATGACACGCCCGGGAAAAGCGAGGGTGGAATCCACGCCACCGTATGCTTGGCTAGGAACGTACCGAAACGCGCTCCCATTCCAGGAGCAGGCTCTTTCTATGCTGACCCCACCGATATCCGCTCAACTCTCCATTCCCTCGAATAATGCGGTGACACGGGATAAGGAGAGCGATGCGGTTGGCCCCGCATGCGGCGGCTACTGCTCGCGCGGCGCGCGGCTTGCCAATCGCCGCGGCGAGTTGCGAGTATGAAATTGACGCGCCGCGGGGAACTTTTCGTAGTGCGCGCCACACGGCCTCCTGGAAAGGCGTCCCTCGAGTGTCGAGAGCTATCGCCGAGAGTGTATCAAACTGTTGGCCCGTGGTGAGAGCCTGAATGGCGCGCTCAGCCATCGACGGCAAAGTATTCGGAGCAAAGATGGTTCGCGCCCCAGGAAATAGGCGAGCGAGCTCGCGCGCGCCATCTTGGACCGAGTCACAAAATTGAACGGCGCAAACACCCCTGATTGATTGAGCGATTAAGGTTGTGCCGAGGACCGAGTCAATCGTTGAGTACTGTATCTCCTCTGGGATCATGGCGGGCGGTTGCGCTGTCATAGCTGGGACATCCATACCTCTCTGTTGCCACAAAGAATACCAAAAACAGGGAGTAGGATAGTGAAAAATGCGGCCCGCGGCATATTTTTATACTTTGGCTTTCGCCTCCGTCCCACGGTGCCTCAAAGGACTCGGCGAAATAGTTGGAGACGCCAAAAAAATTATCGCTGTATTTCAGATTTCTGGGGTCTCAGTCGATTCTCGGTTTCCGTTCGGCCTCTTTTCGCCTAAACCCTCAGAATGCTTGTGACCCAGTCTTTTTCCGCAGTCGGGAACTAATCCACTCCTGAAAAGCTCCAATTCCGATTGAACTATAGGGGCGCCTTTAGTACCCTTAGAGGTCATGCCGTTAGCCTCGACAGCTCCCAAAAAACCAGCTCTTCGCGTGTGTCACCTCGCGGATGTGCACTTGGGCTATCGACGCTACAACAAGCTTGCTAAGTCGGGGGTAAATCAACGCGAAGTTGATGTGAACCTGGCCTTCCAAGAAGCGATTGCGCGGATTATATCGCTTAAGCCTGACCTTGTGATTATCGCCGGAGACCTCTTCCACTCCGTACGTCCCTCAAACGCGATCGTAACTTTTTGTTTTCGACAACTTCGAAAGCTGGCCCGTGAGTCGAGGGCTCCTGTTGTCATTGTCGGAGGTAATCATGAGGCCCCGAAGAGGATCGACACTGGCTCAGTGCTTCAGCTCTTCTGCGAGATTGAGGGGGTGTATGTCGCGGATGGGAATCGCGAGGTA
>JAFMIS010000149.1 GCA_017853915.1 bacterium | reverse complement strand
GAATGTCGTTTCATTTCCCAATCGGTCTTCAAGAAAGGCTCACAGCCCTCATCTCTACCGAATTTACTGCCGATACTTACTGTTGAAGGGGTTGAAAAGCGGAAGTCACAGGAGGTAATCACCTGCGGCAAAACTCCCGCCCTCATCCCTGAAGCATGCCAAACATGTTCGTCTGACTGAGGAAATATGAGTGGGAAGGAACGCAGTGATACAAGCTCTCTTCGTGGCATGTTCTCAGTGCGAGGGGAGCGGGAGCGAAAACTGACTACCTCAATGTCAGAAGATGCGGCTACAAGTATCAGCGCCCCAGCCCAGGGTTCTGCTCCTAAACCTGAGCGACCAACTGTGACTCAAGCGCCCAAAGGGTCCGAAACGCTCCCGGCAGCATCGCGACCACCAATTCAACAGTCCGCCGAGATGTCGCCTCTTGCCTCCACAGTTATGCGAGAAGCGCGGCGAGAGTTGGGCAGTGACAGCACCATGCAGCAACAGCTTGCCTCTGCCACAAAAACTGAAGTGGTGATTGCGCAGGCGGTGGACCGAGTCATCAAGAAGCGAGGAGAGACGCTTGATGATATGGAACGGGCAAGTGTCATCATTGCTCTCCAGAAAGACCTTGTAGGATGGGGAGTTCTGCAGCCGCTCGTTGACAACAAAGAGGTCACCGATATCCACGTGTACGACTATAAGACTGTGGTTCTTCAAAGGGGAAAAATTAGTGAGACCACGGGACTGTCGTGGCCAAACGCGCAGGCATATTCGACATTCATCGACCGGCTTCTCCTGAGACTAGGCAAATCACTGAGCACTCAGCAGCACACAGTTGACGCGTCTTTCTCAAATGGAATTCGAATTTGTGCCGTTCACGAGAGTGTCTGCGGTCAGCGCGGGCCTCTGTTGTGTATTCGAGTGCCTCGTATGTCTGAGGTCTCCCTCGACAACATCATCAAATATCAGGTAGCCCCCCCTCTTATCGTGAATTATCTCGCGACGCTTATTCGATCCGGACTCGCTACCATGATGGTCGCCGGTGAGACCGGAACAGGAAAAACTACCCTGATAAAATGCCTCGCTACCCAGTTTGGTACTGATGAATCGATCGTTGCGGTTGAGGACACTCCTGAGCTCAATTTTGGCCATCCTTACTTCAGGTCGCTGGTATCCCGTCCTCCAAATGCTGAGGGTGTTGGAGAGGTGACTCTTCAGGAGCATATCAAGACCACTCTGCGAATGACGCCGACCCGGGTAATTCTGGGTGAGATGAGAACCCCTTTTGCCGCTGAGGCATTTCTTGAGAGCGCCCAGACCGGTCATGTTGGAATGTCGACGATTCACGCGCGCAACGCGAGAGAAACCCTCGTACGACTGGAAAGCCTTCTCGGACGAGCCCAAAAGTCAGTCGCGATTGATATAATTCGTCAACAGATCGCGTTGGCGGTTGACTCAGTTGTGTGGCTTATTCGTGAAAAGGCGACAGGCAAACCAAGAATCGCTGAGATAATTGAAGTAGGACATTTCGTGGAGGGCGTCATCCAAGTACGCCCGATGTTTACCCTAATAAAGCAGGGGGTCCGGCCGGTATGGCGAGTTGATTCCTGGAATAGTAACTTTGCCGAACAACTAAAGAACGATGGTGTTAATTTGAGCGAAGCTCCTGCGGAGTTGACCTTCGGGGACGGGGGCTCAGATGGCGCTACTCAGAAAGGGAGGAGATAGCCGTGATGCCAGTCCTTCCTCTCATAGCGGCGAGTGGCCTTATGCTCCTGGGAGCAGCCGTCTTTCTCCTGCGTTCAGGCGTCTTGACGATGGGAACTGGCGCTACCTCTTCTCGTCGCTCCCTACGTGCCGTGTCAGACGAATTGAGAACGTACAATGACTTTGACTCCGAAGTCGCTGATATATTTGAGACGGCGCATTCGAGATATTCTCAGTCCTCAGAAGATGAGGACAAACGAAAGATCCATGGAGTTTCATTTCAGACCAAATTGCGGTACGCACGCCTGCAGTATTTCCCCCCGTACGTGTATAGTTTTGCCCAGATCGTGATCAGCCTCTCGGCCTTCCTGCTAGCACGGATGTTTTTCAAGGCTCCCCTGCAAATCGCCGCGCTATTTGCTGGTCCCATTTTTATTAATTGGATCATCACCAAGAGGATAAACCAGCGAGTTAAGGAATTCGATTTGGACTTTCCGCAATTTCTCCTCTCAGTTGTCGGTATGTTGAAAACCGGCCTAAACACAACTCAAGCCCTGCAAGCCGCTGCTGACAATCTAGAGGAAACCTCTCTTGTGAAACAAGAAGTTGAGCTGATGCTGGAACGAGTAAGAGTTGGTGTTCCCGAGGATCGGTCGATAGGTTCCTTCGCCGAAGATGTCTTTCATCCAGAAGTGGAGCTCTTTGTTCAGGCGCTCATTTTAAGCAAACGGGTTGGAGGAACACTCTCAGAAACCCTCGATCGGCTCGCGAAGCAGGTTCGAAAACGCCAGCAGTTCAAGATGTCCGCAGGTGCAGCTGTCTCGATGCACCGTGGCTCGATCTGGTTCATCCTTCTCCTGATCGCTGGGCTTAATTTTTATATCTATAAAAGTTCCCCAGAGATGGTTGTCGGTGTTTGGGCCAATCCGTCTCTTACCGCGTATGCCCAATTCGCTCTGTGTCTCATGTTGGGGGGCGTTTGGTGGATGAATAAACTGACCGACTTCAAGGTATAGAGATCTCATGAAGCCAGAAAGCTTACTTTTGATAGCCTTGCTGATCCTGCTCCTCGGAGCTGGCGGATATTTCTTCCTCAGTCTTCGGGCACGGAATAGAGGCTTTGGTCGCGGTGACTTGCGGGCCGCCGGCCAGGATTTGCACTACGACATTGAGAGTGCTGAGGGCGATGATGGAAAATATGAATCAGATGCATCAGCTGTCGTGCAAATCTCGGCGACAAAGAAGCGCAAAGAGCCCACGGTCGAGGAAAAATTGTTCATGGCCGGGCGTCTTTCCAACGCAGAAAGGCGTGATTTCCTGCAGAAACGAACCCTGGCTCCTCCCGTTTTTGGAATCCTAGGGGTCATGTTCGGCGTCTACGCAGGGAGCGCCGACATGCTATATCTCGGCGGAATGATCGGCGCGATTGCTGGATTTTACATTCCGATGAAACTTCTTGAGGGTTGGAAAAAAAAGCAACACGAGGATATTTCATATTTTCTGCCCCTTGTGATTGAGCAGATAGCGATTGGTGTAAGTAGTTCACTCGATATCGGACCGTGTCTGTCTCAAATAGTTCAGATGTCTGATGAGCGAAAAAGCCATAACCCAGTGACTGAGCTACTCAAGTATGCTCAATTTTACGTTAAATCGGGGGTAGGGCTTGAGGAAGCTCTGACTGAGATCGGTCGAGCTTCCGGTCATGCCGAGTTGAAGCATGTGATGATGGCCCTGGCGCAGGTCGCGAAGTTCGGAGGTGAGATCTCGAAACAGCTCCAGGACCTTGCTGACGCAGTAGCAACTCAGCGGGAGTCAAAAATCGAGGCGCGTATTCGGAAATTGGAACTGCAGGCGATGGGGCCAGTAGCACTGGTGTTCGCCGCGTACATGATGTTGTTGTTTTTGGGAATAGGCTCCGAGGTGATGAAAGTGAAGTAGAGCTAGAATATGAGGCTCGTGGGGGCGGGGTAATGACACAAAGGGTGAGTTACGCTGATTTAGTGCTCATGACGCTGGTCGTCGCCATAGCGGCGATGCTAATCGTTCCGTTGCCGACGCCGCTTCTCGATCTACTGCTGGTCACCAACCTATCGTTCGCGATCCTCCTGCTGGTAGTTGGTTTGTATGTCGGGAACTCGGGGGCCCTGTACACGTTCCCCTCTATCTTGCTTTTGAGCACTCTGTTCCGTCTGGGCCTCAATGTTGCCTCCTCACGGCTCATCCTCAGTCAGGGAGAAGCCGGTCGAGTCATTGAAGCCTTTGGTATTTTCCTGATTCGTGGAGAAATTGTCGTCGGGTTAATCATATTCTCGATCGTAACCGTGGTTAATTTCATCGTTATCTCTAGTGGCGCAAATCGGGTCTCTGAAGTTGCCGCCAAGTTTGCTCTGGATGCGCTCCCTGGAAAACAGATGATGATCGATAATGACGCACGAGCAGGAATTATCTCGGCAGAAGAAGCTCGGCGAAAACGCGATGAATTGCGACGAGAGTCTCAACTGTATGGCTCCATGGATGGTGCCATGAAGTTTGTGCAGGGAGACGCGATAGCAGGGCTGTTTATCATAGTCGTCAATATCGTGGGTGGTATGTACATGGGCCTCCACGGGGGGATGAGTTTCAACAATGCTGTACACACCTACACCATTCTCACCGTCGGAGATGGCCTTGTAACGCAAATTCCCAGTTTGCTGACATCGATCTGCGCGGGAATTATAGTGACTCGCGTGGCATCTTCGGAGAAATCGAGCCTCAGCTCGGATCTGAGCGACCAACTCTTCGCGCAACCTACGACACTTTTCATTACCTCTTTTATCTTGACCGGAATGGCTCTTGTTCCAGGCTTACCGCTTGTTCCTTTTCTGTTGGCTGCCCTGGCATTCAGTGTAGCTGGCGCCTGGGTGAAACGGCATGGGCGACAGAGCACAAGTATCGATTCCGCATCTGACTCAGACCGCTCTGAGCGGCCGTTGGGATCATCTGAGAGTGAAGGTGGCGATGGGCGTCTTTTGCTCGAGCTGGATGGTACCATTTTATACAAAGACTATCGTTCCCGGGTTGCCGAGCATACAAGTCGGTGGAGATCCTTCCGTGAGGAGTTTGTGGAGGATACCGGCATCACGCTTCCGTCGCTGTTCGTTCGCGGAGATCCACTGGCGCCCCCTGCCACGTATCGAGTGCGCTACTACGGCGTGGATATGATAACGGGAGAAGTTCCCCCGAACTGTATACTGGTAGAGATGTCAAGCTGTCAGGCTGACCTCCTTGGTTTGAAAATTGTGCGCGATGAGGACCACCCCCGTTCCGGTCATCGCGTTTTTTGGGTAGAGCACTCCGTGCAAACTATCCGAATGCTTGAAGAGGCAAGTATCAGGTACTACTCGTTCCTAGAGTTGATTGCGCATCGGATTGGGCATTTCTGTGTGCATCACCCGGAGGAGTTCATTTCAGTCACATTCGTTCACTCTCAGCTTCGATTGATTGAAAAGAAGTACCCGGGGCTCATCGCCGATGGTTTTGGTCGCGAATTCGTATCGGTTCCCAAATTAACCGAAATTCTCCAAGAATTAGTGCGCCAGGGTGTAAGCATTCGCGACTTTCGATCGATACTTGAGTCGCTAGCCGCGTATTGTGCGGCTTCGGGAATCACCCTTGATGGGGGTACTCCGGTCGATATCGCAGAGGCTGTGCATTTTGTGCGAGCCAATCGACGACGGCAGATTGTGAAGCGTTTCGTGGGAGACGTCCCCGCACTGCCGATAATCACTCTGTCTCCGGATGTTGAGCACAACTTCGAAGAAACGGAAGCTGACAGATGGAGTACCACGCTCGCGATGGCCCCCGACATCTACGATAACCTTTTGCAGGGAATTCATCAGCTTTTACGACCGGCCCGAAATATGGGCACTCTGCCGATTGCGCTCCTTTGTAGTCGCGAAGTTAAAGAAAAAGTGATCTCATTTGTCAGAATGAGTGGATTGAATGTATTCGTCACAACGCTCGACGAAGTTGATCCATCTTTCCCGGTAATGCAGATTGGTGTCTGGCATGTAAGGGGGCAATAGAAATTTAAGAATATGTTGTTTAAGAGACAGCCTGTCATCTTGGATGGTCCGATTGAGGCCTTTTATTCGATCGATCACGTTGTCGGTAGAATACCTAGCGCGGTGGGCTATCAAGCGTACGACAAAAAAGCCAAGAAGCATTGTGTGCTATGGATGACAGAACAGCCGCTGGATGATAAGCGGAGGGAGGGGTTTTGTAGACGGGTGAGAACCCTGGCACGATCTCCCCTGGGACCAGTCCAGAAATTCGGATTTGACGAATCCAATGTTGGTTTTGTGATCCTACAACAGCTCGCTGTGAAGAAGATGAATTTTGACGAGCCGAGTGCGGGCGAGTTGTCTATTCGTTTTCTAAAAGCGGCGATGGCGCTCAAAGCGGTCCATGACCGGGGTGTAGTATGCGGCAATCTATCTGATGATTGCTTCATGTTGGATGCAGAGGGCAAGCTTTATTTCGTCGGTTTTGTGGGTGATTCGGCCGATAGCGGCGGAGTGGGGTATGAAATATTTCGTCCCCCGGAGCTAGGCCAAGGTGCTTCTGCAACAATGAGTAGTGATGTGTATGCCCTTTCGGTTCTGGGGCTGAAATTATTTGGGG
>JAFMIS010000148.1 GCA_017853915.1 bacterium | reverse complement strand
CGATCTTATAAGCGTCGAGCCGACGATGATTGGAGGTATCACGCAGCGTTATAATGATCTTCCGGGTATCCGTTCGCAGAACCTCGGATTTGGCGCTGACTTTAAGACCTTTGAGGATACCTACTTTGGGGCTGAGTGGACTCGCCGCTGGCTGGATGAGAGTCAGGCGGTTTCGGTGTACAATATCGTGGATGATTTTGACTCTGGTCAGACTTTTAATGACGTCGCCAACGCGCCGCGCTCTGACCAGCCGATTGGACAGGATTTTATCTCGTCATATCTCTATCACGTTCTTGATCGTCACTGGGTAACGGGGACGGATTATCGCTACGTTGGTCAGCAGATGTCGGGGGACCTTAGCTCTGAATCGCGCGATCACCGTGGAACCGCGTTCACGAGATACTTTTTCACGGGGGGCTTTTTTCTGCAGGGATCTACGACGTATCGGTATCAGTTCCGGAATAACGTCGAGACTGACGCGGGGGATTCTCCCAATGGCTCAGACAATGCATGGCTCTTCGGCGCGGGTGTTGGATACCGATTGCCCACTCGACAGGGGATGTTGATGCTCGATGTGCAGAATATATTTGGACAGGATATTACTCTCAGTCAGCTCTCATACTTCAATGAACCGGTCTTTAATGATCCTACTGTTAGGTTGTCGGCCAATTTTAACTTCTAGTGTTCTGGCGGTGCTGTGTCTCTCTCAGTTGCGTTTCCCAAAGATTCTTTGGTTTTAGTAACCGGCGCGACCGGATACACCGGGCAGGTGCTGACTAAAAAGTTGGTCTCTCTGGGATGTCGGGTGCGCGCCATCGCCAGAGCAAGCTCTGATCTCACTCCTTTCGAGGGGCTTCCGATAGAGTGGTTTCGGGGCGACGTCTTCGACCGGGATACGGTCCGCGCCGCGAGCGAGGGAGTTGAATACGTGTTTCATGTGGCAGCCGCCTATCGCGAGGCGAGGATCTCTGATGAGACGTATGTGCGAGTGCACGTTGAGAGCACTCGCTTGCTTGCGGAGGCCTTAGTAGGTTCGGCGAGGCTTAAGAGGTTTGTGCATGTATCGACGGTCGGAGTTCATGGGCACATCGACGAGCCTCCGGCGGATGAGAATTACCGATTCAGCCCTGGGGATATCTATCAACGCACCAAGGCTGAGGCTGAGGTGTGGATCCGTGAATTCTCCGCTCGAAATAATTTTCCGATGGCTGTGGTGCGTCCCGCGGCTATCTACGGACCGGCAGACAAGAGGCTGCTAAAACTTTTTAGGATGGCTACACGCCCGTTCTTTCCGCTCTTCGGGAGGGGGCAGGGCTTATACCATTTGATCCATGTGGATGACCTTACTGATATCTTCATCACGGCCGCGCTGCATCCAAAGGCGCTCGGTGAGGTGTTTATCGCTGGTAACGCCGAGCCGAGTCGTTTGCGAGAGATTGTATCCGCGATTGCGGCTGAGGTTGGAAATTCCCAGATTAGGTTCGTGCGGCTCCCGGCGTGGCCGTTGTTTTTGGCGGCTGATATCTGTGAGCTGATATGCAAGCCCCTCGGGGTCGAGCCACCACTGTATCGGCGGCGTGTCGCCTTCTTCACGAAGGACCGAGCGTTTAATACTCGTAAGCTGCGTGAGCTCCTTGAATATCGTTATTCTGTTGAGGTCCATGATGGTTTGCGTTCGACCGCGCGTTGGTATCGAGAGCACGGGTGGATGTAAAAGAGCGAGCATCAAAACGAGCCAACTGTTCTCTCTGTAATGGACCCGGCTGGGTATCTTACGCAGCTTGCGCGGTATTTTACCGATACGAGGTATATGGATCCAAACAAGGAGACCAGCGAGAAATTTTCGCAAAGCGAGCGGTGAGAAGTTTTAACAAAGAGAGCAGCGAGGGCAGAGCGGCGGCGAGAGACCCTTTTCCTCAACAGGCCAACGGTTGTGCCATCGAGGTACATCGAACCCTAGGGCGGATTGCTCGAGTGAAGGTACGAAAGATGGCTGCTTTAGGAGCGTAGACTCACCGGACGCTCTTGTATCAATCGGGCTCCTCTTGCCCTCCTCCTCTCTGTTCTCGCTGCTCTTTTTGTAAAATTAGGGGGACATCGTGGCAGAGGCCAAAGCATGTCCCTCCCGCCAACCGTCAACGCATAAGGAGCGGGGCGCCGCGCAACGACGGTCAATCAACTGGGGCAGTGGGGCTATGCGAGTAAAAATGAGAACAGGAGTGAGCGTAAGCGTCGCAGGCTCCCCAACACGTAGCATGACGGAGGCCAAGTGCCTAGAATTCCAATTGAAATGCTGAAATCGGTAGTTTTAAGCAACTTGCACTAATTTGCTACCAAGTTCGGCCCCGCTGCATCCGATAGATAGTGCGACAACAGCAGACACCACTCGGCCGTCTAGGGTGTGGTGCGAGCCGCGTTACGTTTTAACTCAACGCCATCTGCGTATGGATCGTATATGAATGTAACTACACTTGCCTGGTCCCTGGCAGCATCGATAGTGAGCGCTCTCAGTGTGACGGCACTCTTTAACCGTCGCCTGATGAGCCTGCGGGAGCGAAATCGCAGTCTTGAGCTCGACATCACCGAGGCTGACCACACGATCGACGAGCAGCGTGAGATCGCGGCGGCTCGACAGCGCGAGCTTCAGTGCGCCCGCGAAGAGGTAGTCCGGCTGACAGAGCGACTGGCTCAACAAGAGGTGAGGTTTCAGGAGCAGCTCGCGGTGTATCGTGAGTCCGAAGCGCAGGCGGGTAACGCCTTCAAGGTGCTTGCGTCAGATGTGCTTAAATCCAATTCAGAACAGTTCTCGCGGCAGTTCAACGAGACTGCTCGGGCCCTTCTTGAGCAGCTGGGGGGAAGCTCGCGCACGCAGGTGGAGGCGGGCAAGAATCTTCTTCAGTCGATTGGAAACACAATCGCGGAGAAGATAACGGAGGTTGAGCGCAGCGTTAAGGAGCTTGAGAAGCTACGGATTGCCACGGATGCTCAAGTGAAGAAGCAGCTCGAGGTCGTTTCCGCGCAGAGCGAACGGGTAGGAGTTGAGGCTGCTCGACTTCATGGGGCTCTCACGAATGCCCGAATTCAGGGTGAGTGGGGCCAGATTCAGCTAAGAAATCTGGTTGAGCGAGCGGGAATGCTCGAGTACTGTGACTTCGTTGAGCAGGTTTCGGTGGAGGGAGAGCATGGCAGAGTTCGGCCGGATCTGATCGTACGGTTGCCGAATTCTATGCAGGTCATTATCGACGCGAAGGCCCCCACCAAAGGGTATGCCGAGGCTCTGCGAGAGGGGGACGCGAAGGCGCAGTCGCTTCGTCTGAAGGAGATCTCGGACGCCATCAAACGACACATCCGGGATATGGCGAGCAAGAACTACCCGGCTCAATTCGCTCCGGCGCTTGAGTATACCGTAGTATTTCTCCCCAACGAATCGGTGTTATTTAGCGCCCTCACGAGCGAGCCAGAGTTGTTATCGTATGCAGAGGAGAGAAAGGTTATCTTAACGACGCCCCTGAGCCTACTGGCGTTTCTTCGCACCGTTGCTTTGGGCTGGACTCAGGTACGCCTTCATGACAACGCTCGCGAGATCCAACAGCTCGGACGCGAACTCCACAAGAGGCTGAATCGATTCGTTAGCAACTTCGCGCGGGTGGGTAAGGGACTTGACACGGCCGTTCGGAGCTTCAATGACGCGGTGGGGTCATCGCGAATGGTTAACTCCACCCTGCGTCGATTTGAGGAGCTTGGAGTAGGGGATGGAAGTGATATCCAATCGGTTGAGGAGGTAACAGAAGAGACTCGGGTCATCGAGACTAGCGAGGATCTTGATAGCCACATCGATAGCGATGTAAGAGGTCCAATCGAACACGATCGATAGGTGATATCCACCCGCTGCATTCAATTCAATTGGCCCTGCTCTTGGAAGCTGTAATATCCCCTTCGCGCGAAGATTATATGGTCGACCAGACGCATGCCGAGCGTCTTGGCAGCCTCCGCTAGTTGGCGCGTAACCAGTCTATCCTCGGGGCTCGGTTCGGGGTCGCCAGACGGGTGGTTGTGGGCCAGTATCACAGAGTATGCGTGGTCCACGATTGGGCCTCCAAAGACCTCTCGGGGGTGAATAGGGCAGCTGTTGAGCAGGCCAATACTTACTGTCCTAACTCTGATCACCTCGTGAGCGCCGCTAAGCGAGATAGACACGACATGCTCCTGAGGCCGATCTACAAAGTGTTGAAGAAGCGGAATTACATCTTGAGCGGAGCGTATCTTGACCCCGTCGGGGCGAATGCGGCGACGAGAGAACTCCAGGGCCGCGGCGAGCAGGAGCGCCTTGGAGCGGCCGATGCCGGGGACCTCCCGGAGGGTGTCGAGGTTGATATCCGCTCCGGCTCGGTCGAGGCGCGGGAGCACCTGACCTGCGACCGCGCGCACAGGCCACCCCTTAACACCGTTGCCCAACATGACCGATAACAACTCCTCATCGCTTAGGGCTCTGGCTCCCATCTGCTCTAGTTTTTCCCTTGGTAGCTCCATAGGGGAATAATCGTAAGGATCAGGCTTTTGTTGTGTGCCGGAAGTTGGCGATTAAGGGGTAAAAAATCCTGAAGCCAAAAAGATAAACTCGTGTTAGAAAATAGCGTAATGACTGAGGAGCATGGGCTCGACCCCATAGCTTGCTTCCTGACGGCCTGCGAGGTAGAGCGCAGGGAGTATCGCGCCGCTGGACGCGAGCACAAGGTGGTACACGGTCGGCGCGTCAGTGCCGAGCACGGTCGTTTTGTCTATACTTTCGACATCCAAGCAGAGTTGCCCTTTAAGGAAGATGCCACCGTTCAGGTGGTGGTCAAGTCGGGCTTTTATGTGGCTACGGTGGTCGGAAAGACTAATCGTAGTGTCACGCTCTCTTTAAGCTCTGATCTCGGCCCGCAGGTGCCGACGGCGCGCATCGAGGGCGAGGAGGTAGATCTCCTGCAGGCTCTGATATTCCGACTCAAAGAGATCAAGTCAAAGGACAATCTTGAGGGATTTAATGGCGAATTGGCGGCTCAAGCGCTTCGCTTGACTGATGAAAGCGATCAGTTCCGTGAGGATGATCTAACTCAGAAGCCACCGGAAGATCTCACCCAGGATCAGCGAGCAGCGTATCTACGGGGTTTATCGCAGCCGCTTACCTTTCTGTGGGGCCCACCTGGCACGGGAAAGACGGTATTGCTCGGAGCCTTGGCGTGGCAGCTTTTTCAGCAGAATAAGCGGATCTTAATCGTTTCACACACGAACCAGGCGGTTGATGGGGTTCTTGAGAGCCTGTGTAAGCGTATCACGGACAAGGGGCGAGCTTCGATCCCTGAGGGAAGTATATTAAGGCTCGGGTCTTTGGTAAAGGATTCGTTGGTCCGTCAATGGGGAGAACAGGTCCAACTCGATCTCGTGATGAATCGAAGTCACGACAAGGTTTCATCGCGGCTCGCCGCTTTAAAGACAGAGCTCGCCGAGGTCCGCACAAAACTCTTTGAAACATCAAAAAAGACGACTCTTTTAGAGTCGTACGCGCAGCTGCATGCTGAGCTCCAAAGGCTGAGATCTAAGCTACGTTCTGAGGACACTGGACTGGTGCATGCAGTTCGGCGAGTCTTCCATCCGACATCGCCTGCCCCGGAGGAGACTCCAGCCGAACAAGAGATGTTAAAGGAGAGCGTATCGCTTCTTGAAAGCAATCTAGCGCATGTGACCGCTGAGCTGCAGGGGTGTGAGAGGGCAGAGCTGGCCGATCTCAGCATGGAGTTGTCGAGTCGGCAGCTTGAGATTACTGAGGCGATCGCGTTGCTCGAGAAGTTTACTCGAGATCTCCGGCTCAGCCTTTTGGATCGCGCTCGCATCGTGGCCACGACGGCGACCCAGGCGATGCTGAGCGCGCGGGACCTAAATGGATTTGACGCGGTTTTAATCGATGAAGCATCTATGTTGCCCCTGCCACTGTGTTATCTCTTGACCGGGATGGCGCGCGAGCGGGTTGTGATAGCGGGAGATTTTAGACAGCTTCCCGCGATCGCCGTCTCCGACTCGCATATGGTTCGGTTGTGGTACACGCGTGATATCTTCGATTGCGCTGGTGTAATCGACAGGGTTGACTCGGGGGCTCGGCACTCAGCGATAGTGACGCTTACTACTCAATTTCGTAGCAATGAGACGTTGTGCGACCTTATAAATCAACGCTTTTACGGTGGTGTCTTGAAGACCATGAAGGTCGAGTACCCACCGGTCGTGTTCAAAGAGCCACTAACGTACCTCAATCGATACCCGATTGTGTTGGTCGATACCTCGCCGCTTGAGCCACGCGGGCACACCCTTAATAATTCGAAATCCAACC
>JAFMIS010000147.1 GCA_017853915.1 bacterium | reverse complement strand
TTCGTAGCCTTCCGAATCCCCAATCTCTTGAGAAGCTTCGTCGCTGAGGGAGCACTTACATCCGCGTTCACGCCGGTCTTTTCCTCCTCTCTTGCTCGGGGGAAAGAGCATGCATCTGATACATGTCGACGGGTCACTGGGTTTCTCATCCTGATCACTTCGATTTTTACCTTAGTGATAATCTGTTTCGCTTCGACGATTGTGCGGCTTTTCGCCCCTGGCTTCGGCTCTGAAGGCGGAAAGTTCGAGTTATGTGTCACCCTAACCCAGTTGATGGCCCCCTACATCGCCTGCGTCAGTTTCATCGCCATGCTCAACGCGGCTCTCAACACGCTCGGTATTTTCGGAGCCTCGGCCTGGGCACAGGTCGTCATGAACCTGGTACTCATAGCTGGCGCAATCTGCGCCATGCCCTTCGATCTTTCAACGGCTACGATCGTTCTCGCCATTTCAGTGCTTGTTGGAGGACTAGCTCAGATTGTCGCGCAGATGCCCGCCTGTGCCAGGGCGAACCTTTCTCTTCGCCCGTCATTCCGCATCGTTGTCCCCGAGATAAAAGAGATAGTTCGGCTCATGGCGCCGGCGACGGTGGGAGCTTCGATCTATCAGATCACTATCTTCATGGCGACCGTGTTGGCATCTCTCCTCTCCTCAGGAAGCGTTTCCTGGCTTTTCTATGCCGATCGAGTCGCTCAGTTTCCCATCGGAATATTCTCAATCGCGTTAGCATCCGTTCTACTACCGGCCCTCTCGAACGCGTCAGCGCGAAAAGATACCGCGACATTCAATCGTAGTCTGAGCGATTCTCTCCGGTTTACTAGTTTCTTCATCATCCCGATGGCAGCGGGATTATGGTCGCTGGCCCTTCCCATCATCCAACTTCTCTTCGAACGCGGAGCTTTTAGCCATGAGTCATCAATAAAAACCAGTCATGCCCTGAAAGCTCTCGCGCTTGGTTTGTGGGCCTCAAGTTGTCACTCCATGATCATACGAGCTTTTATCGCCAAAAAAGACACAACTACTCCAACCGGGATCGGCTTCGTCGCGCTCATTCTCAACGTATGTGCGTCGCTCTTACTGATTGGCCCCCTGGCCCCCGACACTCACGCAAGTCGGTTGGTCTCATTAATCAGGAACCTTCAAACAAGCCTTCTGTATGTATGTCCGTTCTCGGCACATTTAGGACATGTTGGATTAGCGCTTGCTTCGTCAATCGCGGCTTTTGGATCTCTGATCTTGGTCGTTACCGTGTTCACAATAAAAATCCGCCAGTTCCCCTGGCGCGGCTTCCTTGTCGCGACCACGAAGTCCCTCGTGGCGACCCTCGTCATGATGCTCGGCATCACATACTCCATCGGCACGACGGAGAGCCCTCTCCTTCAGTGCCTTTATGGAAGCTGCGCGGGAAGCGCCATCTTTCTCGTAACGTCATACCTCCTCAAATCCAAAGAGCTACTCGACGCGTTGGCCACTATTAAACGACGACGAATCCCCCACTCGCCGCAACCATGAATCGACCCTCACTACAACAACGAGACAATTCAGTGCTGTGGCACCCATTCACGCAGGCGGGACTACGACAATTACCCTTGCCGGTGGCAGCCGCTCGCGGCTCAAAGATAATCCTTGAAGATGGAACAGAGCTTATTGACGCTATTAGCTCATGGTGGTGCTGTTTACACGGCCATGGGCGTCGCGAGTTAATCGAAGCGGCCTCAACTCAATTCAAAAAGCTTGATCATGTGCTCTTCGCTGGCTGCACGCACGAGCCAGCCGTTGCCCTAGCTGAGAAACTTATTAAGATACTGCCCGCTGGATTCTCTCGCGTCTTTTACTCGGATAATGGCTCCACGGCGGTCGAGGTAGCAATCAAGATGGGAGTGCAGTTGTGGGCGAATCAAGGCGCTCCAAGAACTGGAATCATAGCGCTGGAAAACAGCTATCATGGAGACACGTTTGGAGCCATGTCAGCTGGAGCGCGCGGAATCTTCGTCTCTCCGTTCGAAAAATTACTCTTTGAGGTCCATCGAGTATCAACGCGAGCAGATCAGCACGACTTGGCGCGATTCGAGAGGCTCTGTCAGTCGGGCAGTATCGCAGCTTTTATCTTCGAGCCTCGCGTGCAGGGTGCCGGCGGAATGATCGTGTACGATACCGCTGCTATCGATCGGTACTCCGAGGTCTGCGAACGATATGGCGTTATTACAATAGCGGATGAAGTCATGACAGGGTTTGGTCGAACTGGACCTGACTTTGCAAGCTCACTTCTCACAAGAGCCCCAGATATCATCTGTCTATCCAAGGGGCTCACAAGTGGGACCCTCCCGTTAGCTGTAACCGTATGCGGAGAAAAGGTCTTCGAGGCTTTTATTTCGGAAGACCATGCCCGAACATTTTTTCATGGCCATACGTACACAGCCAATCCGATCGCGTGTTCGGTCGCTCTCGCGAGCCTCGAGCTTTTCCTCACCGCTGAGTGCTCCGCATCCCGACAGAGGCTTGAGCAAGCGCACCGTCGGTGCGCCACAAAGCTTGAGAGCTCACCGGCTATTGAAAACGTGCGGGTGTCAGGCACTCTCCTCGCCTTTGATTGCGTGACTGAGGGTGACTCTGGCTACCTCTCAAAGATGGGTCGCTCTGTGGGCGATTTCTTTAGAACCAAAGGGATCCTCCTACGACCCTTAGGTAATATAATCTACTGCTTACCCCCCTACTGCCTAACCGAGAGCGAAACTGACCACCTCCATAGCGCCCTGCTTGAGTTCGCGACTCACCTACCCCCTGCCACGTAAATTTATATCTTGAGCCCTCAGTTAACCCCTCGCTATAGTGCCTCTGATGGTCCACCAGCCCCAGGAGAAGATCGTATGAGACACTCGTTTTTCCGCTTATTTGTAGCCTCTCTCGTGCTCAACCTTGTCGCATGTAACGATCCAGCAGGAATCAGTGACCTCAAGAATGAGATCGTTGCCATGAAGCAGCAGCAAGCGACGCTCCTTGAAAAGATAAATAGCATCGATGCGAGCCTCAAGAACAATCGCCCAGCAGCGCAGCCAGCTCCTCCGGTTCCTCAGGGTCCGTTTACGGTATCCAAGCAGAACTCGAATATACTCGGAAACCCGAAGGCACCGACCGTAATCGTGGCATGGTCTGATTTTCAGTGCCCCTTCTGTTCAAAGTTACTTCCTGTAGTTAACGACACGTTGCAGGATCCGGAGGTCAAAGGAAAAGTAGCCTTTGTCTTTAAGCAGTATCCATTACCTTTCCATAACAAAGCCACACCCGCCGCTAAGGCCGCGTTAGCCGCCGGAAAACAAGGAAAGTTCTTCGAGATGCATGACAAGATCTTCGACAACCAGGGTCAATTGGCGGAGGATAAGTTTGACGGATGGGCCAAAGAGATCGGCATTAACGTGACCAAGTTCAAAAAAGACATGCAAGACCCGGCCCTTGATGATGTTATCAAGAGTGATATGGAGGAGGGCAATAAGTTTGGAGTTCGCGGAACACCCAGCGTGTTTATCGGAACAAATGACAAGGATTCCTTCACTGTCTCTCGCGCTCAAGGTCGTTCGCCGGACGCGTTCAAACAAGCGATTAAGGATCTCTTGGCCAAAAAACCGGCCTAAGAATAATTTTCATAGTTCGCAACTTTTTTTTCGGACATCCGAACACTCTAGTAACGTCACATGGTGGTGTCGTGTTCTGTCATAGGCCTTGATCGGCAATTCCCTCGGAGGGTAGACCCTCGCGCGAGGTGATGGTCATTGGCGGAATGCCACTTGGGAAATTCGGATGCGTCGAGCACAACTTCTCCCCTGCAGTCGCTCACATACTAGCATCGAGGAGCATTGCGCCTCCCTACTCTTGAGTACTCATGGTGAGATACGACGCAGTTATGCGACCCTTAGAAAGAGATACTCCGCGCTCCTACGCCGCGCCAGGAAGGGCGCCTTCCAGAGAGGTTACTCTGATGGTTTATCGGCCGGGCGTAACCGCATCGAGGTCGCCCTTCGCGATCTTGGTAACGCTTACACAACGGTACTTGATGGCGCGAAAGATGATTGCCGCCTTCTTGCCCAGGCACTCGCGGCTCAGATTGTTGGAACCTCGATCAATGAACGTCCCGAGATACTGTTGTCATGGCTCGATCGCGCCATGACTATCATGAAACACTCCCAGCCCCGAATCCTGCGATACCATCCCCGACTCGCCGCAGTGATTCAATCTCTACATTCTCTAATACCGGCACAGCTTGAGCTCATTCCGGACTCGAGTCTTGAACAAACTGACTTCCGCCTTGAGAGTGAGACAGGAGGAGTAGAATGCCAATGGAGAGAGGAGATTTCAGGGACTCCAATACATGGCTCCCATAACCCCATGGCTTAAGATGCAGGCCTATTATGATCCCCTAAAAATCACCGGCAAAATTGTGGCCGCCCAGGGCGTCTCAATAAAAGCCACCCTGCCATTGGCTTCAGTTGAAGACCTATGTTTTGTTGAAACGCGCTCCGGCAAGCGCATCCCTGCACAAGTTATCTCCTTTGATGGCAATCTCTTTTCCCTAGCCCCCTTCGGTGACCCGGTCGGAATCTTTCCAGGATCGAAGGTCTGGGCATCCGGGCATGCTCTCACCATACCGCTCGGAAATACCATGGTAGGGCGAGCGCTCAACTCCCGAGGAGAGCCTATTGATGGGCAACCCCCTTTTCACAGCACCAGCCTTCGACCCGTGACGAGTGAGCCTAGTCCGGCCATCGGTCGTCCACTAGTATCTGAGATCCTCGCAACTGGAATTCGCGCCGTCGATGGATTTTGCACGCTCGGAAAGGGTCAGCGACTGGGGATATTCGCTTCGGCGGGCTTAGGAAAGTCGACCCTGCTTGGTAGCCTCGCGCGATACGCGACGGTTGATGTCGTTGTCGTGGCTTTGGTGGGCGAGAGACGCAGAGAGGTTCAGGAGTTCATCGAGCATACCCTGGGACCAGAGGGTCTTGCCCGAAGCGTTCTGATTATCGCGACGAGCGATGAATCATCTCTACAACGCCAACTCGCTCCAACGGCCGCCGCGACGATAGCGGAATTTTTTCGCGATCAAGGGAAGGATGTTCTGCTCATCGTTGATTCCCTCACTCGCTGGGCTCGCGCCGTGCGAGAGACAACTCTCGCTGCTGGCGAGCTACCTGTCCGTCACGGGTACACAAACTCCGTCTATACTCTTCTTCCCAAATTGGTGGAACGAGCGGGGCGCGCCTCATCTGGATCGATTACGGCCCTCTATACCATCCTGACTAATCACGAAGACGACATCGATCCTCTCTCGGATGAGATCAAGAGCCTTCTCGATGGTCACATCTGTTTACGTCAAGAATTAGCGGAGCTCGGTATATTCCCCGCTATAGATATCTCCCGCAGCGTGTCCCGACTCTTCCATCGTCTTCACGACTCTGAGCACAATAATTCCGCTCACACGATACGGAGAGCGATGGCTCGATATCTTAATGAGCGTCAGGTTATGCTCCTCGGTGGAGTCGCGGATCACGAACTGCAAACAATTCTCGCCCATGAGAAGCCTCTGTGGGATTTAGTCCGACAGCCGCACACCGAAAACGTTACACTCACTGAATCCCTGCGGCAGATTCACTCGTGTGCCATGTCTCTACAGAGCGCAACCCGATAGAGATTCACCATCAACTTTTGATGTGAATCGAGAAACGAGCGGATACCATGGGTTTGCTTGCTGGTGTCGGGATAAACCCGGACCCAACACGTTTCAACTCGACCAGGTCAGTTATCCCATATTTGGGATCAAAGACCGGCGATTGGGATTTAAGGTAGTTGATGTCCTTCCATCAGCAACTAATGGGGCTCCGCATATTACGCGAGGTGAATTACAAGACCTGAAACTCCTGAACCAAAACGGACCCAGCTCCGAGCCGTTGATCCCAGCATGGTACACACACCTTTAGGTAAAGATATACTCCAACTTCTTTTGGATTCCCTGGAGCCGATATCACGGCTGTAGAGAGTCGTAGAGCGAGACTTGAGAGCTCCGCTTCCCCTGCTGCTTCCGACAAGAGAGCGTACCCGACGACACCTTGGTGACGATCAAGGGAAAAGCGCGTGGCGGGAATTTAGAAAGAAGGGTGGGCTGCCTTACACAGAGGTTGAAAAACCTTGATCTATAAAGGAGCCCACCGCGAACAGCTTGCGACTAGCGACGCTGCCGTAAGGTGTTTACGAAGACCAACGCACACGCGGCCTCGACCAACAAACCAGCAGTGAGCCAATCCACAAATCTGCACAACATGCACAGTACGTGAAATGACGACCACAGAGGTGCGGTAGAAAGGCCCCATGTCAACCACCAGCGTTCACGTGC
>JAFMIS010000146.1 GCA_017853915.1 bacterium | reverse complement strand
GCTCCATCGCCTCAAACCCGGCTTGTAACGCGTCGGTTAAAACTTGGGGCGGGACAGTGCCACACGAGAGCCGAATTAAATCAAGCGGAATCCCTCTCGTGCTCCGTTCAGCCTCAGACTGTTGGAAATGCGACACAACCGTAACGGCGGATATTAAGGGCAGATCCCCGCCAAATGACGGCGCGATAAATGTTCCCGGAGGAGCTGCCTCGACAAAGGCATCAGTAAAAGCAGCCACATCGAAGAGATCGCGAGCATCGATACGAAATGACACAACACCACCGAAACCACTCATCTGAGCGATGGCGATATCATAATCGGGATGCGACGTGTGTCCGGGGTAAAATAGCTCCCTCACGCGCGGGTGCCGCGCCAGCATATTAGCAACGTGCTCGCCATTGAGGTTGGCTCGCCGCACCCGATCATCGAGCGTCGCAAGCCCCTCAAGCACCTGAGCACAGTCAACATCATGCGAAATATTTCCACATTGGCTGCGCAACTGAAAAATCGGCTGTAGAACTCGTTGCGCTCCGATTGCCGCGCCTCCCAAAACCTGATTGTTCCCACTCAAGTACTTGGTAAGCGAGGGCACTACGATATCAGCCCCACACTCAAAAGAGTTTTGATTGGGGGGTGGCGCGAAGGTGTCATCTACTATCAAGAGCGCGTTCGATCCCGCCGCCTCGATCTGATTCTTGACTGAGCGCACATCAATAACTCGCAGAAAGGGATTCGACGGAGTCTCAAAAAACACCGCTTTTGTGTTCGCTTTGATATGCCTGCCGATCTCTTTGAACCCATCGATCGGAACCGAGGAGAGCTCTATGAGCCCCCGTCGTGCCCAACGCTCTACAAGCGCGTTCGTCTGACGATAACCTTGCGCGAAGACGATTATATGCCCACCTTCATCAAGCACCGCCTCTAAAGTTTTTTCAATAGCGGCCATTCCACTTCGGAATACCAGGGCTGTCTCACCCCCAAACAGTCGCGCCAGGGCGCCCTCGGTTTGGCGCATTATCGGAGTGCCGTATCTCACATACTCGGCTTCGTCGGAACGTAGAGTTCCCCTCCACTCGCGCTCCTTTAAAGCCGCGTACTCAGCGAGTGTTCGTGTGCCATGAGTAGTGGCGCTCGTCGCCGCTATTGGCTGTGAAACTCTCGTGTTGAGGTCAATAAGACACGCTGGCAGCTCCATTACGAATTCACGCAAGGGATCCCGTCGCTCGGGCTCTACTCGCTGAGGCGCTTGCAGCGCATGCAGGGGTGCTGGTAACGACTGAGGCGCTTGAGGAGGAATCTCAAACACCGGATCTTTCTGTTCTCGCGCGTCAAGGCTCATAACGAATCACCTTTATACAAGTGACTCACTATCCGCTTTTATCTTGAACGCGTTTCGGCAAGCAGAAATATGGCAGGCCAAAAGATGGCAGGCCAAAAGATGGCAACGAGAAAGATAAGGAGTAGAATTGCTGAAAAGCAACGATCTTCTCTCATCTTCCAGAATGCGATCCTGTCGATATATTCGACAAACGCGTCTGCCGGAATTGGCACCTTGAGATCTGTTCTCAGGCTGCCGAGGCTTCATCGGGCCGGTCCCTCTGCCTCTCTGGATAAGAGTCGCCCAGAGGATATCCGACGACAATCAGAGGGTCAAGAGTGGCGCCTCGTCTAACCCCTCTTTTAGTGGTACAAAGAGCACAGTAGAAGTAATGCAACCGGAATCACCAAACACACCATCAGAGCCACGTCCCTGCACCCAGTGTGGGCGAGAGGCCCGTTACTGCGTATGCGAATTCGCCGCGCCGATTCGAGCGAAGACAAAGATCCTAATCTTGCAACATCCGCAGGAGCCCGGCGTTGATATTGGCACCGTTCCGATCGTCACCGCCACATTTCCAGATACACAGGTCAAGACGGGGCTCTCGTGGCCGAATCTCTCTAAGATCCTCGGACGGCCCGTAGATAACAAACGCTGGGGAGTCCTCTATATGGGAAGCGTGCATGTGCATGAGCTTCCTCAGGATCGGAATCTCTTTGTTGTCGACAAAAAAGGAATGCCACTCGAAAATCAGGCAGAGATCCTCAACAGACTCGAGGGCGTGGTAATACTCGATGGCACATGGAGCCAAGCAAAGACCCTGTGGTGGAGAAACGCGTGGCTACTCAAATTGCCGCGCCTCGTGCTGCGACCGACTCGAAACTCTCACTACGACCGAATTCGCAAAGAACCGCGCAAAGGCTGCGTATCAACCGCGGAAGCGATCGGCGATGTTATTAATCTTCTTGAACGCAGGGGTGATGCCCTCGACGCGATCGACAAACCGCTTGTAGAACTCGTAACGCGATTAGCGCGGCACAGGCCCCCAGGTAACACCAGGGCTCGGCAGAGTCCGTGGCGACACTCTCGTGGTCGGGGTCGCCGGTGACTACGGCTCTCGTGCGCGCATATCTCCTCAGGCACGCTGCATGAGTTCTCCTGCCTGTGCTTCCAATACCGTCAGCCATGTTCCTCACGGCGTCCGAAATTACTCGGGTCTATCAATTGGGTTGACGTACGCTCTCGCGTTTGCAACATACGGGGTTCTCATCCCGTTTATAGCTCTCATCTTTAAAGCTCACGGATTGTCAGATGCCGAGACGAGCGTGGCTCTCTCCGCAACTGGATTAGCCGCGCTGGTGGCGCCACTTTCTTTCGCGCACGTCGCGGATCGCAAGCTCCCCTTTCGATTGCTCATGCCAGCTCTCTTAGTTGGGGGAGCTGGCGCTTTCTACCTCCTGAATTTCTCTACCACGCCGTTCTCAGCTTTTATCACGACCTTCGCGATATACTTTTTTCTCATCCCTGCACTAACTCTCCTCGACTCATTTACCATGGACTTCATAATCCGGAGCAATTCAGGAAAACGCGCGCGTAAGTTTGAGCACTATCGCATCTGGGGAAGCATCGGATTTATGGTCCCATCACTTCTACTGTTGATCTTCTTCGGCGGTAACCAGGTGCGCCCGAAACACCTTATCTCTATGGGTATTATTGTAAGCCTCGCGGCCGCGGCGTGCGCGATTCTTCTTCCTCACAATGAGCCAACGCAAGCAAAACATGAGCTACCCTCCCGCACGGCGCTCGCTCATGCCATCCGGCCACCACTCAGGGGTTTATTCCTGGCGAATATTATCGCGGGCCTTGGCCTCTCTATTTTTTATGTCCTCTATCCACGATTTCTGCAGGAAGTGGGCTGCTCCACTGTTGAGGTAGGACTCATCATTAACCTCGGCGTGGCGTGGGAGGTGGCCCTCATGCCATTCGCCGCTACGCTGATACGACTTTTTGGCCTTGAACGTGTTGTCCTGCTTGGATTGCTCACCATTCCAGTGCGACTGCTGATAACGTGCCTGTGGCCAACCATCACGGTCGCGATAGTCACGCAGGTATTACATGCCCCGCTTGTAATAGGTCTGTTTGTCGCCATACCGATTTACCTCCAGACTCACGCTGACTCAACATTTCGACACTCACTCCAGAGCCTCAATGTGAGTCTCGTGCAAGGTTTCGCCCGATTCATCGGACCGGGACTCGGCGCGTTCATCGTCTCCACATCGCCAGGCGATGAACTTCAAGGCATCCTGCGGGCACTCTTAGCAACCGCCGTCCTAGGGGGGTGCGCGGCTATAATTTTTGCGACGTCTTCACGGAAGGACTCCCGTCATCAGCTCTCTCGAGGTACATCTGATGGGCTTCAAACAAAGAGCTAATAATTACAACTCCCCGAGCGACATACTCCTCCAATGGAGCTACAAGGTCAGGCACCATGACCACCCGCATACCAGCGGCCAAGGCGCCCTCAACTCCAGCACAAGAGTCCTCAAAGACCACGCATGCCTCAGGCTTTACTGCCACGCGTGCCGCGGCAGCGAGAAAGATATCCGGAGCTGGCTTTCCTCGCTCTACATCATCTCCGCATACCATGGCGTGAAAATGCCGAGTGAGATCGTGGGGGCGAAGCTTCTCATGAACCGAGTCTCGAACGGATCCGGTGGCGAGCGCTATCTGCATACCATTCTTTTTTGCTAGCTCAAGGGTCTCTCGGGCTCCCGGCTTTAATGGGATACTTGCGCGCTCAAGAACCTGGCGTTGCAATTCGTTTTTCCGATTCCTCATTCGGGCGACCAACACAGCATCGCCAAAATGCTCCGCAAGAATAGCGTCACACCCTGCGAGGCCCTTCCCTATTAAGCTCGGATAGATCTCGCGTACCGATTGGCCGAACTCTTTCGCCGCCTCAATCCAGCAGTCTCGACTTACCCGCTCGCTATCAAGCAGGAGCCCATCGAGATCAAAGATACATGCGGAGGGATTAAAGTACATGTATCTCAGATTATCACACGCTTCGGGGCTAAGGCTATGTCATGAGCTCACACCAACAGCAGAGGCGGGGTATATCACTGCTTTGTTAAGACACCGTCGACACACTTCCAGTTCTCGACGCTCCAGGTCCAACCGCCAAGCTGCTCACCCGGCAGACTTGTCGACCAGAGGTATCCCGTACCCCGTTTTGGTGTTCCATGGATTATCTTGTACAACTTCCCTCCATCACCTATCGACCCGCTTCCAGGGCACGATTGCTTCGGATCGCTGTAGGATGGATTGATGTCTTTCGGTCCGTATCCGGGTGCAACACATCCCCAATTTATCCAGCAGCTCCTTCTCGGCCTCGGAGTGCTCGTGGGAACAGGACGGGGAGTGGGGGTCCACGTTGGAGGAGGAACTGGAGTCCATGTGGGAGGTGGCATTGGAGTCCACGTTGGACGAGGCGTATTTGTCGGGATCGGAGTTCTTGTCGGGGTGCTTGTGGCCGTGAATGTTGCAGTAGCTGTTGGAACCTGCTCGCTCACTATCTGCGCAAGCGATATTTTCGGCGCGAAGAACAGCACGATAAGAGCCAGCGCACAGCCAACTACGGGTCCTTCGCTCCTCGAGCGAGTCTGACGAGTGATTCTCTTCATAGTCACCCATCTCCAATGGCCGGCGCTGAATAGCGCCGGCCGTACACGGCTACGATCGGTCCCACCTACTACGGCGGGGGTGGCACATCGAGAAGCCGCTCCTTATTCCGTTTCTCACTTGGAACATCGGCTCTTCAGCAAAAAACTTGAGAGATTTATCAAAAAAATCAACCGCATGATATGTACTTGATGTATATGGATATAATCGGGGCAAGGCTCACACTGATGGCCCTCTGGTCTCAGCTGGAGCAAGCAGCAACGTATTACGCTGTCTTTGGGTAGAGGGTAGCAATAAGCTCCTCAAGAGCCTTAGCCCTCAAAGCAACGTGGGGCTTAATTCCACCGCGCCAATTCGCAATTCGAGTTTTAACACTTTGAGTAGCATCACACTCGATCCCGGCACGACTAAGAATATCCGAAAAATTTAATTTAACGCCTGTGGGATAGACGCCTCGAAGTACACTAGCGATCTTCGCGTAGGCATCGTACGAGCCGATCGGATCCGGCTCACGTTTCACTCTCTTTACCCACGCTTCTTTCTCCGCCTCGTTCAACATAGAGGGAGCAAAATCGCACAGCGCCTCGAAATCACGCTGGTCTGCGACTACCAGCGCGACTTTTCCCCCACTCTCCCGAATTGTCGGGTAGATCTTTTCCAGGTAAAGCCCAATAGCTACCGCCTTGAGAAGATTCGGCTGAGTAGAACGCGCCACCCCGAAGCGATTAAGATCCTTATCAAGGTGCGGGTGACAAAAAGTCAAGAAACCACGCACAAAGGCGCGACAGGTATCAGAGTACTTCAGGATCTCATACGGCGGCAGGACATCTGTGGTCCGATCTTTAACACCAAACTTCTCTAGAATCTCCCTCACCAAGGCCGAGCGCCCAACTCGAAGAATGAATCCCTGACCATCGACCTGTGGCTCAACCAAAGAAGTTTGGAAGAGTCGTTCAAAAATTATCTTAATCTGTTCCAGTCGTTTCTTATCCGAATGGCGAAAAGCCATCGCGCCGTCGGGGGAGAAAACTCGAGTGGTCGCGCAGAGAGCCCCAAGAACGCACGCGAAATCTCTGTCTATGTGCTGAGGGACGCGGAAATCACGTCTCGTCAAATCGAGACTCGCTCGCGCGAGCTTGGCCGGGAGCTGTTCTTGCCGGATCCAACCGTCCGCATGCAGTCCGGTAAGGTCAGCGATGGAGGTTATCGAGAGTCCCTTTTTGTACAGCCCCAACACCAAATCGAGCTCTTTTAATTCCCCTTTCCAAACTTTAATCTTCTCAGAGAGGATTGTAGGATCACTCTGTTCCTGACGTGCCTTGGCTGCCTCGAACGCCTTAACCGCCGCGGATTGCAGAGCAGAGATCTTGTTCGCGCGATACTGAG
>JAFMIS010000145.1 GCA_017853915.1 bacterium | reverse complement strand
AGGGCGGCTGGTCCAGCCGCCGTGTGTGACGTGAACCAGAGATGTTGATGGTGATCCGCGATGTTCCGGCGCCCGACCCGGGCGCCCTCCAATACATGATCAGTGCCTCGATGCGGCGGGCCTTACGATGATGTCTTTGGAGGGCGGCTGGTCCAGCCGCCGTGTGTGACGTGAACCAGAGATGTTGATGGTGATTCGGGATATTCCGGCGCCCGACCCGGGCGCCCTCCAAGGAGGCATTGATGTTCGTAGGCTTCAAGTTTTTTAATCCGGCCAAAATCGAGCAGATCATGCTCATACAAGGTGCTATGTCGGAGTTGATTATGTTGCCCCGGCTGCCTACTATCGTGGCTGCGGGAGTAGAGGGTTTTTCCACGGTTGTAAAGGAGGCTTTCCATGGTATCAGGGCCGTATGAAGATCCAGAGTTGAAGCGCGAGTTGCTGGCAGCTCTGGGGAGCCTACCAAAGCTGATGGCTGAGATCGCAAAATCAGCTTGGGGGATCGACACGTACAAATTGTCGATCAACGAGGTTGCTGTGCTCTTCAAGACTGACGCAAAGGAAGTACGAAGAGTGTTGACGGAAGTTCGGAGGATCTTGGAAAAGAAAGAACTAATCCATGCTCTTCCCCGTCACTGACAAGGTTTTTCTTGGAGTCAGCCTAGCTGGGAATACCCCACTAGGCTGACTCCCTCCCAACCCACTGTGTGATACTACTTTGCGTGACGAGACATCCTTGGCTTTTCGCATGGAGGGCTCTAGCCAAATATAGGCGTATCGTTTCAATAGGTTGAGCTAGCTTGGTTGCGTATGCATGTGTCCGCTCTATGTGCTATGCTCGACTCACTTTTCACCGCAAGCCTGGGGAGGAAACATGGCATCTTCGAACTGTTTGAGAGGTAGTCGCTTAGTTTTTTTCGGCGCTGTGCTGACACTCGGCATGCTAGTGGCGAACCAGGTGAGTGCTGCCCCTGAGCCTTTGAGGCCCCACGCTCAAGGAGAGCTCCTCATCGCGTTTAAGCGCAGTGCCTCAGATGACGACACCGGTCGTGCTTTAGGGAGAGTTGGGGGCAGGTTCATTAAGCGCATGCGCGCGCGCCGTGATGTCGAGTCAGGCGCTCCTGGAATCGATCATATAAAAATTAACGGTTCGGTTGGAGCGGCTCTTGAAGCTCTTCAGAACGATCCATCCGTAGCGTTTGTCGAGCCGAACTACGTCCTGCAGAAGGTAGAGACCTCAAATGACTCCTACTACACGGGTGGCTCCTTGTGGGGCATGTATGGAGATGACGCTCCTATGTGTGGGCCCTCGGGAACTACGAATGTGTATGGATCAGATGCGGAGGAGGCTTGGTCACTCGGCTTCACCGGATCGAGCAATGTATACGTGGGGGTTATCGATGAGGGTGTGCAGTACACGCACCCTGATCTCGCCGGGAACGTTTGGGTAAATCCGTATGAGGTTTCAGATGGTATCGATAACGACGGGAACGGTTACGTCGATGACGTAAATGGATGGGATTTTTACAACAAAGACAACTCTGTTTTTGATGCTGCTGATGGTGATGCTCACGGCACGCACGTCTCTGGAACGATCGGCGGTCGGGGCGGAAACGGTAGTGGAGTGGTTGGTGTCAATTGGAATGTTACGATCATTCCTACCAAGTTCTTAGGTCCCACTGGCGGCTACACATCTGACGCGGTCAGTGCCCTCAATTATCTGAGAGACCTCAAGACTCGCCACGGCCTTAATATTGTAGCGACGAGTAACTCATGGGGCGGGGGAGGATACAGCTCATCTCTCCACACAGCGATCCTTCGAGCGGCAAAACAGGGGATTCTCTTTGTCGCTGCGGCGGGCAACTCTTCCAGTAACAATGATACTACTGCTAGCTATCCATCCAACTACACGACACTACAGGGCACTAGTGTGGAGGGCCCAGCATCGTACGAAGCTGTCATAGCGGTCGCGGCGATCAGCTCTTCAGGAGCTCTCGCTTCGTTCTCAAGTTACGGAGCTAGTACGGTTGATATCGGCGCTCCCGGAGTGAGTATCGTTTCCACGGTGCCGACAAACAGCTATGCCTCATACAGCGGGACTTCCATGGCGACACCTCATGTATCAGGCGCTGTGGCTCTTTATGCCTCGGTATTTCCTTACGCGACAGCTGCGCAAATCAGAAACGCGATCCTTTCAAGCGCGGCGCCTACAGCCTCGTTAACTGGAAAGACCGTTACGGGGGGGCGACTTAGCCTAAATGGGCTCTTCTCCTCGTCTCCTTCAACTCCAACGCCAGCCCCGACTGCAACAGCGACATCGACTGCAACACCCACACGAACACCGACTCCAACGGCGACGGCGACACCGACTATGACGGCTACAAGCACGGTCGATCCGAACCTACCAACTGCCACTCCGACTGCAACACCGACAGCAACGGCGGCGCCTGAGATTCATGACGTGGCGGTTACTTCGCTCGCCGTCTCTGGTAGGGTAAAGACCGGAAGCACGGTTGCGATCGTTATCGGGGTAGCGAATCAGGGTAATCAGTCCGAGACGTTTACCGTCTCGCTGAGCGTGAGCGCTGGAACGGCAGGAGCGCCGCAGAGCGTGACGCTTGCGCCGGGCACATCAACTTCGACGAGTATTTCTTGGCGCCTCCCGTCTACTCGAGGAACCTATACGGCCACTGGTAGTGCTTCAGTTGTGGCGGGTGAAACTGATACAGCTGATAACTCCAAGTCGGGGAACCTTTCTGTTCGGTAGTTTTTGAGTATGTCGCGTACGGGTAACCTCAGCAGGTGGGGGCGTCCTCACCTGCCGAGCCCGATACTGTGGGCCTCTGTGCTAGTCGAATCCGTCCGTATCATTTGATGGGGCCTTGAGAGACGCCCCACGCTACTTACTTACACTGAGTCTCAAAGCGAGGAAGCTTCGCCAGCTCAGCCAAGCCTTGTTGTTCAAGTGCCTTGGCTTGTTTCACAAGGTTATCCATACGAGAGGTCATTCCGGTGTTGCGGAAGTAAGCTCTCGCTATAGTGCGCTTGATGCTGTTGACCTGGTTGGCATAGAGGCCTTTAAGAGATTCAATTGAACTCTGTCGATCAATTGTTTGACAGAATGCAGGCGCTTCCGGGCACGTCTTTATGACAGCAGGAATGCCTATGATGATCTCTTTAGCTGTTTTTTCATATGCAGCGGCTTTTTTGCGAGCTCGCTCTCCATCTTTCTTGTTCTTGGCTGTTCGGCTACCTGCTGACGTCGCTTTGGCGGCCGAGAGCGATTGAGCGGCTTGCGTCATAATTTTTGACAGATCCGACGCGACCTTATTAAGGTTGCCTGTAACCGCACCGGTAGGATTGTCGAGGCATAGTCCGTCGCATAAGGGGAGTGATTTGTTAATAACAACCGACTTTCCATTCAGATTCCATGTGACCGAATCGGTCTCGGAGGCGAGTTCAACCTCAAAGACGGATTTGTTTGAGCCGGCGAGGAATTGATTCGGCTGACCTCGATCTGATTTACCTGGAGAGAAGAAATTGAGTCCTCCGACTGATAGCTGTTGTTGAACTGAGCTGGGGTTGTTGTATCCCAATCGCGCAACTAACTTACCTGATTTGAAGCCTCGGCACTCCGCCTGCGGAGTGAGAGAGGCACACACAGGAGAGCTACTTGATGCTGTAGCCTGCGAGAGAGCGCTACGGGGCGCTCGAACTGACCAGGAGAGAGAATCTCCTGTGAACGTAACCACCACACCTCCCTTAGCTAAGCCTGGCTTGAATTGAGTCGGTGGTTGAATACTGGAGGTTGAAGATACGAACCTATTAACCGTTCCAGCGGCTTGATCGCTGGTAAATGAAAGATTTGACCCAGATGTGTTGTTATAACTGAAGTAGGCAGTCGTCGTGTTATCAACATTTTTCGTGATACACTCGACTCCTACTGTAAAGATAGCTGGCTCGTCGCCCTCATTGTTGTCTTGAGCGTTGGTACAGCCGAAATCAGTCGGGAAATCGATTGAGCCATCTTGATCATTATCGATCTGGTCCTGACACTGAGTCGTGCCATCACCTTCATTGTTGTCTTGATTGTTGGAACAGCCCGGATCCTGTGAATCGATGAGTCCATCACCGTCGTCATCTATAGCATTCTGGCACTGAGACTTTTGATTGGCCTCGTCATTATCAGTCACGCCCAAGCAACTAAAGTCTTGCGGGTAATCCTTAGCGCCATCTCCATCATTATCGATGTTGTCTTGGCACTGTGGGAGACTCAAAGACAATCCAGTAACATAAACCCCTCCGCGGAACGCTGGGTCATACGCCATGAAATCCTTCATGACCTGAGTGATGCTCTGACCGTTGAAGATCTTGACGTGGGGTCCACCACCTGGCCCAGCACCGGTCATAATATCCGCGGATCCATCGCCGTCGAAGTCAAATGCCGCTACATTGACTCCGCCACGGAAAGCCTGGTCATAGGCAAAAAAGCTATAGAGAGCAGTCAAGCCTGTGGAGCCATTTGCAAATACTTTTACGTGCGGTCCTCCACCAGCGAGGGCACCAGTCACAATATCACCGCGACCATCTCGGTTCACATCACCGATAGCTACATCAACACCACCTCTGAAGCCAGCATCATACGCTAAGAAGTCCGCGAGACTATTCCCGAGATTTTGGCCATTGAAGACGCGCACGCGAGGTCCGCCACCAGGGCCCGCTCCAGTGATAAGATCATTTCTGCCATCGCCATTGAAGTCGCCAATAGCAACGTTCACGCCGCCGGTAAAACCTGTTTCATAGGCAAAAAACGACGCGAGCTCCCTCAGATCGACACCGCTCACAACTCGAACATGAGGACTCCCTCCTCGACCAGCTCCTACTACGATGTCGCCCCGACGATCTCCGTTGAAGTCACCGCACGCTACATGGACGCCGCCAGTGAAGGTGGACGCAAAGGCAAAGAAGCTGTGAAGAATAACGTATCGTCCCTGTTTGAGGTCAGCTCCTTTGAACGCGATGACGTGTGGGCCACCACCAGGTCCGGCTCCTGTGATGAGCTCATCGATGTTGTCGCCATCGAGATCGCAAGCAGCGACCTCAACTCCGCCCCTGAATGCTTGATTATAGGCAAAGAAACTCGCGAACGGGCTTGTGAGGGCTGTGTCATAAAGCCTTCCGATTACATGAGGTCCGCCACCGGGGCCGGCTCCGGTAATAATGGCTGGCTTTTCAGCCTGAGTAACGCTTGCTGATAGAAGAAGTGCGCACAGAGTTCCTATCAATTTCGTTTTCATATATTTCAACCATTACAACCAAAAAAACCGTGGCATTGATATCTCACAACGGGGGCTGGCAATCTCTGATGCCAGCCTCCGCTTAGAGGCGCTTTACTCCGCTGCCAACTTCTTCACCAAGAGGGTAGCGTGCCAGTTTGCGGACGCTCTCAGAGTTAGCTTGTTGGTGCTGACGTACGATTTTCTTGAGAACGTCGGACCGTTTTGTGTTGGAGGAAGGTAAGAGAGCGGGCATCCCTGAGGGCCGTTCTGTAAAAACGCCAGGTTCCAAGGGTTGTACAAGCTGACGGCATCTGCTGCTTTACCTAGCACAGCGGAGGACAGAAGAGGGGCAACATCGTTGCCGAGGGTGATGCGCCGAAAACCGTCATTTCCTTGAAGAGTTGGTGATTGCATGCGGACGTGCACCATGTGCCCCCTCACCTGGTCATTGGCTGTATTGTAGAGCGTTATATGCAACTCGCACCCTGAACCTGCGTCATCGTCACACAACCCCTCAAGATCAATAGTTTGACACTGAGACGCGGAGACGAAATGTTCGCGGGATTTGACCGCTGTGGGCAGTGGTATCGGTAGTATAGTCTGAGCTTGGGCGGTGGATGAAGCTACGAGGATTAACCCTAGCCCGAGCCAGAGCTTGGAGAGATAATTAGCTGTTGAAATCTTCAGAAAACCTTTAGAACACATACGATCATCCCTTACGTTTAATAAAACCTTGCAACCTGGCGTGTCCGCCGGATTTTGTGTTGCCGGGAGAATTGAGCCTCGCTCATCCAGAGAGAGCCAAGTGAACAAGTCCGACACCCGCAACTTCGAAGAGGGTTATGTGATAGTGAGACCTGCGTGTAGCCTATTTCGTCCTGATTGAGTCTAAAACAGGCAGATTGCGATGACGTACTCTTCTATTTCACACAGGCCTCTGATGGAGGCAGGGAGCCACGTGAGCCATCGAACCTTCTTGATGAGGCTATAGCGTTTTCCGAAAGTCCGTAGGGTGCTCTATGCTCTTAGAACGTTGAAATCAGAGGAGATGGGGTTGGCGTGAAAGGTTTGGGGCGACTTTTTTCAACTCTCTTTGAGAGTTCCTGAT
>JAFMIS010000144.1 GCA_017853915.1 bacterium | reverse complement strand
GACTACCCATCTGACCAAGTCCCAACGCGCTTCCCAGCTGTCCAGCCAATTGACCACCAATCTGAGAGCCCATGTTCATTAATGAACCGGTGAGCATCTGTCCGAGGTTGATCCCTCCGAATGGGAACTGGCCCATGCCCTGCATCAATGAGGCCATAGGATTGAAAGCCGGATTTAGAATCGGATTGATCGCACCCGGATTGAAACCTCCAGTGCCTACCGCGTTAAAGACTGCTCTCCCCGCCTGATTAGTAGCCTGAGATATTGTTCCTTGGACAACTCGTCCAACATTGTTAGCAACAGAGTTACCAATCTGCCGCGTCAATCCCGTAGTCACCGCTCGAGCGGTATTTGAAACCGAATTAGAAAGAGAACGCGTGGTAGTTTCCACTCCTTGTCGAAGAGGCGCGACTGCTGCAGCGCCCACGTTTGGAATGACAGAACCCCCAGCACCGATTAAAGCTGGGTCCGGCAACAAACCGGGGCCGCCAAGACTCGCCGCTGCTCGGGCGGGCATGCCTCCCAAAGCTGGGTCAGCGGCCAGATTACCGAACATATCAGCTTGAGCAAAAACCAAATGAGGAGAGAGAAGAGTAGCGAGCAACAACGCTACTGTCGCGCTCTTCTTGACCCATCCTTTCACAAAACACCTAGTCATGGCTTTTCTAAAACAACCCAATTCACAAGTGGCCCCAACCACTTAATCACAGAAACACGCCCTGGTCCTGCTGACTGCCTACTCAAGTTATGGCCGACAATAACCATGCGTGACTTATCTGCGTGAATTTGCCCGAAAAACAGAACAAACATCAGTAAGAGCCTGTTGCTATTAGCTCTTTTTTTGAGAATTACTCATAAATAGACCCCATCTAGTCCTATAAGGATTTTTCTGGCGGATCTGGAATACTCGGAATCAAAATGCCCGCATCAACTAACGGAGTCTGCTTCAATCAATATGAAATGGGATCGATGGGCCTGCCTGGCTGACCGCAGATACGGGGCTGGGAGGCCGTCAGGAGAAAGCACTTCGGGAAGACTAAAGAGATCTCCACCGGTTGGAAGATCTCTTTGTGCGCCCTCAACTCGCACAAATATCAGGCATCTCCATCGCGGACGTGAGCAAGTGGCTGCTAGGCACCCGGATTCGCGGCAAGGCATGCCTCAAGCTTATTGGTGACATCATCAAGTTCTTTTTGCTTAAGCGCGAGCTTTGCCTGTTCATCCTCAACCTTCTTGGCAAGTCGAGCGACCTTGGAATCGAGCGAAGATTTAAAGGCACTGTATCTCTTCTCCGCCGCGTCTTTTCGCGCTTTCGCGCGAGTTATCTGAGCGGCAACGTTATTCACCGCACCATTGACGTTGCATTTAAATAATACACACGTAATTCCCTGGGCGGCCCCCCGAGCGATAGCAGCCTCCAGATCCGCATCTGCTTGTCCAATCTGCGCCTGGTAATCAGCGAGGCGTTGATCCCCCAAGGTTTGAGCCGACGAGAGGCTCTGTTCCACCCGATCCACCCGGGCCTCCACCATTGCTAGCTGCCGACCCACTTTATTTACTGCTGCCTCTTGGCGCTTACACTTTGCCGAAAGCGCGTTTGCCATCGGCGTCGAACTGATTGCCGACAACGTAATCATGGCTACCGAAAAGAAGAGAATTGAACGTCGCATACCTACAAACTCCACAACAGACCGCCACCCATGGCGAGTCGAAACTACATAACGATCGACTCATGTTCCGGGCAAAGCGTTTACTCCAGAACGTTATGATTCCAGAATCGCTCTGTGTGATGTAATTCGACCAAGAGCAAACAAGCTATAGGAGACGCGTACTTCAAAAGCCTCCTAAAATACGAAAAGGCTTCGCAAGATTCGCGCAGCCTACGAGCTTCCCCTACTAGCACCTGGCCCATACTGTTTACGTCCAGTCTTCTAAAACAGACCCAAACCAACAGCCTACCCGTAGCCTGACCTTATGTGCTGGTTTGATTAGGCTTCCGTTTGGACCCACGAATAGGTACCTTAGTCGATGCTCCTCAGATCGCTCCAGGGTAGTTTGCTCTCAGAATGTGAAATGGACCTACAACTCTCCCCAAAGAAAACCGTCGAATTATCCCTACCCTACTCTCCCGAGCGTCCGATGCCACTCCAGGAGTGGCAGCAACTCTCTGAAGCTCTCGACCCAATCGATCAGGGAAAGATTCTCTCGGCGATTCTGTGGAGACAACAAGGCCTCTGCATTCTGGATAGTCAGGCTCTCGAGAATCTACCCTTGGAGGTAGCAGAGGGTGTTAAGTTCATAATGCATCGCCAGGCGATAGACCACTCGTGGGACGTGTCACACGAGGAGACATCGGAGCGCGAGGTATCGCTACCGATCTATCCGGAATATGCCACGGTACACGACCGCTCGTACTCGATTCTGTCAGCGGCTGTGGATCACAATTTGGTGTGGCACCTGCTCGTAGTCATGAATGATGAAAGGGGTAATCTTATCGGCCCCCAGCTATCTTCCCAAGAGGGGCTCGCATCTGCTCCCCTCGCTCTTCATAATCGGGATCACTTCATCGGCGTGCATATGAAGATTCAGCCCATCCGAGTACCTACCTTTGACTCGAGCATTCGGCAGCGTTACTCCTGGGAGGTCGCGCTCCTACTCTCTCCCTTTCTGGAACAAGGTTCACTCCATGGGGTCTCTGCCATCTCCAGTGGCAAGATAGGGGACATCGCGACCCTTGTGCGCAATCGCGCACTTCAGGAAGCCTCATCAGAGTTCCGGCTTCTCGCCAAAACATTTCCGCACGAACGTGCGGCATGGATGGTTATAGAGTCCGTGCGCGACACCGGTGGAAACGTAGTAATTGAATACGAGCAAGAATACGGCGTGTTGGGTGACTACACGGCTTTTGGCCCCTTTGTTCCCTTTGACGAGACGACGGCCAAGAGACTGATACAACATACTCCTAGTGCCTCTCTCGAGGATCGCCTCCACCTTTTCGAGGAGGCCCGTGGGGGCGATATTCTCACCAAGGCCAGCAATGAGGCTCTCTCGACTGTGGCGCAGACCCCGCTCTCCCTAGCGATACAACATCGTAGATGCAAGCCCCTCCCGAACTCCGCTTCGTTTCACATTGATCAGGTGCGGATGCTGGCGTGCGACTACGATACCAAAACTGCCGTCATAGAGATTATCGCCTCAATTAAAATGGGCAAGGATTTTGTACTCCCATGCGCCGATGACTCTCCGTTACGTTTTGGATCTCCTGAGGGCATAGCATTCTCGCTGGAGATAGCTAACTTGAAAGGCCGCTCTCCTGCTCAAGTCGCGTACCACGCTCTGCGCGAGATATCTCGATGCGTCGTGCCGGAGATCGGAGGGGAGTTTAAGCTCTCCTACTCAGCCCTACTTCTCTCGACACCCGGATTTAGCGCCGCTCTTGGAGCTTTGGCCTCCACCGATCCGAGTCGATCACCACTGTATCCTTTCGTCATAAACGCGATTGAAAGCGTATTTCGATCGACTTTTCATGCGGCCAATCCTCCCGAATGGCGTGGGATTAGCTTCGAGACCACACCCGATCCAGAGGATGACCACCAATACGTTTCTTTATTGGTCCGACACTCCTTGGGATTTTCGCGTTTTCAGGTAGTGAGATCAAAAGATACTGGTGTGGTCGTGGTAAACAACTGCGATGAGCCGGGAGGCATCGCGCATCTCAGCTCAATCCCTCTGCCGACGGTGTAAAAATGCCACAACAAAAAATTCTGGATAAGGAACACCCATTAAATCTCGAAAACTGGGGGATTGCTCGCAAGGGCCTCAGTCTTCATGAACAAGGAGAACTCCTCTTTCAGCAATGGGCTGAGTCGTCAGATGAGCCCTTCCAGGTGCTCAACTCAAGCGCTCTTCATCGTTTACCACCTGATCTCATCGATCATATTGAGGAGAGAATGATCGGCCCCGAGGCAGCCGAGGAACGCGACCTGTCAGCTGACTCCTATCCCATCTCGCCCGAATTTTCCGCTGCTTTCAACGGAAAGAGATACTCCATAATCTCGGCGGCTGTGAATCTAGATTCTCATGAGTACGCTATCCTTGTTACCCTTGAGAATGGGGAGGGAGTTTCTCTTGCTCCCTCTCTGAAAGGGCCCGATGCGATTATGATGGCCCCGACGATTCTCGAATCCAACTCCGAATTTTGCGGGTTGCTTATCCGAGCCTCTCAGGAGTGGGGCCAGGATGAAGATGGTAGTTTCACTTTTTGGGATTCTCATCCAGAGATCTTCTTGGGCCCGAGCTTGGAGGCGCTCTCGCTCGTCCCTGAGACCGTCAGGACCGGAAAAATCGGAGACATCCTCGAATCTCTTCATTCGGAGATCTCGGGCCTCAAGGCGCCGAAAGTCTCAACATCCTATGAGATTGATCCCGGGCGCCGCGCTGTGCGTGGAGTTTCTATAATTCATGACGATGGCAGCTGGAATTTTTTTGATTATGGCCAAGAGGGAGGCGTCTTCGGGGCCCTTTCAACGTGTCATGCTTTCCCCTCACAGCCAGCCTCATTCAAGCCGCCATCAACCCGCTGGTGGCCGGCGCAACCGGTGCGCGAGGAACGGCTTCAGCAACATCTTGGACTCACACCTCTGCGCGAAGCTCTGAAGCCGGAAGAGTCCTCTCTGGTGCGGAACTTGGCCGAACTCGTGGTCACCAACCACTTCGACCAATCTCAGCTGCAGGAGATTACGCGGGTCGGCTTCAGTATTATTGGAGGACGTCACGAGCCCATTTTGGGAGGTGCTGTACATTTTATCATCGCAGCTTCAGCACAGAACGCCGCGGGCGAATTCCTCCTTTCGACAGATACTGATAAACTCCTCAGATTTACGGGGGAGGTTTCGTTCGTTTCAAGTTTCATCCTCCGTGACGCGCGTTTTCGAAATCCGATACGCGCTTTTCGCTCAGCCCTGCAGCGAATCGTGTCGGATTCGGTGAAAGGAGTCTCGCTCGTTCGATTCGGCGTATGCGTACCTGAGGATACATTTTTCGCGGAAGTCGAGAAGCTTCGTTCGCGGGATACCTCTGGACTTCTGTGGTCAGCACTGCAGGAGCAAACAAACAAAGCGCTTCGGCGCAAAGGCATTAAAGCCACTACCGAAATAACGGATATTCGAGCCCAGTTGGTGGATAATCCCGAGTCCGTCATGCAAAGCGTTTCTCTTGCCGTGAAGCACTCTCTTGGATTTTCTTTATTTGATCTGCGAAGGCATAAGGACTCGGGGTACATATGCACCCCTAAGTTGTGCAGCCCTTTAGGATTGAAGCACCTTGATACTATATTCGCTCCACCACGCTCGAAGCCCGATAAAGTAGCGAAATGAGGACTGGTATATCTTTTCAAATCCACCTAAGTAACCTGCGTGGATCCGGACACCATACCCAACCCATGAGGGATCGTGGTCTTGATTGCCGTGTCCCCGCATGATACTGACCTGACGTTGGACTGATTGTATGTTTTCTCTCCGTGATTCAATTCGCCGCTCAGAAACAAGCTCCCTACCCCCAGCAGCACTTTCTTTCGGCACTACTACCCTTGGACCTGAAGCGGCTAAGATAGTAGCAGAGCTATCCACAGCCGATAAGGCAGAGGCATTCTTCTCGGCGTGGCAAGCGCTCCTGTCACGCGACGGAGCTGTATGGCATCGCGGTCCTCATTCAGCGGTAGCCCAACTATCGACTACTCTGGAATACGCCGCCCCCAAACTAGCCGATCAGAAATCCTATGCCATGGTGTCGGATGCCTCAGCAGCTTTGGACAAAGCCAGAGGTGTTGTGAACGGGAGTTCTATTCGTGACAGCATCTCCGCGGACGATAAAGTTCTCCTGATTAGGGAGCTGGTGGACATGTATACAATGGTATCCACGATGACCGGCTCTTCCAAAATCGTTCTTGATTTGCGTGTCGAGCGTGATCGAGGATTTATCGAGCATTATCACGTTGATTATGGCACTGCTGTGCTGCTGCCATTAGTTGGCCCTGGTACTCATTTTGTATCACGCGATAACATTCCGCCGGATTATGATGGCAAGTTTTTTAGGAATGATCTTCCGGACCCCAAACAGGTATTCGAGGTTCCCACGGGGTCGATGTTATTTATGCGCGGGAAGAGCGATACTCTGTCATGCGATCGGCAGGGGCTTTGGCACGCATCCCCACCCAAAACATGGAATGGTAGGCAACAGTGGTCAGAGAGGGTTGTACTGATCGCCACCACACCAGAGGCTGAGATAAAAAAACCGAATCAATCAATCGCTCAGTCACTGTTTCCATCCGATTTGCGCATGTCGGCCTAAGTGGCACACGCTATCCGGCGCTACCCGGTCTCGCGCAAATCCGCGAGAATTCGCGCTCGG
>JAFMIS010000143.1 GCA_017853915.1 bacterium | reverse complement strand
CCTCAATTGTATAGAGGTTCTGGGCACGCTCGCGTGCCCTCGAGCCAAGGCTTTCTCGAAGCTGAGGATCCTCTAAAAGGGCTCGAAGCCCGGACGCGAAGCCGTGCACATCTACTGGAGCCAGCACAGCGACCTCCTCGTCAAGGACCTGCCGATGTGTAGGAAGGTCAGTCGCCAGAAGCGCGGTTCCTGAGTGCAGGTACGAGTAGATCTTCATCGGGGTATTATTACCCTTTATGCGTGGCGATACGACAATATCAGCGGCACTGAGCAGATCCCGCAGAATACTGATAGGCCGCGGTCCTAGGAACGAGATCTGTTTGTCGCAACCGAGCGCGCGTACCTTGTCTTGATAATACGAGATTGAATCCGGAGTCCCGCCAACGATTACAAGATGCGGATCTCGGCCATGAGAGCGCGCAATCGAAAAAGATTCTATCAGCAGGTCGATACCCTGGTATGACTCGAGGTTTCCCACATAAAGAACGATTGTTTGATCGGGGCCGATCTGGCCTCCAAAAAAACAAGAGCGATCTCCGCGCAGTTTCGAGTCATCTGGAAGGAGCGAGACATCCCGCAGCATGACCGTGTTAGGCGAGCCATGGTGGTGAGCGATTGCCTGCAGCGCGTCACAGACTGGGGCTACCGCGATGCTACCTCGAACAGCGATTCCCTCAAGCCATTGAAGCAAAGGCAGGAGCGGACGGCACCAGCGCCACTTCTCTGTCAGTTGCAGAGCAAGGGAAGAATCCATGTCGTAGATGTAAGGTGTCCCGAAGATATTTTTAGCGCACCAGGCGATAAAGACTGACTCCTCTACCGCATGAATAACCTGATATTGATCGCCACGAGCTCGCCACAAGAGTTGGAGAGTATGAAAGAAAAAGAAGATGTCACACAAAAGTTTTTTGACAGATATTCCAGGCCGCAAACCACGGAGGCACCGCGGAGCGCGCAGGCGAATAATACGAACTCCTGGGATAGAGATATCCTCTCCCTCACGGTAGACCAACAGATCGATAGCTGGCGCCGAACTTGAGGAGAGATCGAGTTTTCTGGACAGGGCTTCAAGCGCCAGTCGAACCGCTATCGGGGTTCCTCGCTCTTGATAAAATGGTTGGGGGGCAAGAACCAGAACGCGCATACTACTTCCTGCCAAACATAATTCGACGAGCTCGGGCCCAGGAGTCTCTCATCACGAAACGGAGTGAGCGTCGTTGAGAATTCAACCATAACAAAATGTACCCGAAGTTCGAGAGGGTCAATTTCAGCACGTATCCCCGTAGTCGAGGTAGGTGGCAGAACATATGGGTAAACATATGGATCTCAGTCTTTACAAACTGTTTGCCCGATTGCCGAGGGAAGCGGAATCCGTGCGGGCCGTAGGCTGGAATCGGCTTGCCTTGGCGTCGCAGGGTCTCGATTACACGGAAAGCACGCCAGCGCTTCTCAGTTGACATCATGCGGTTGCATGCCAGGGCTTCCCGCCGTGTAACGGGCTCGTTGATTATCTCTCTGTTAGCGACAGCGCTATCGATGGCAGCCTGACCCCGAGGAGTGCGTACCAGACCGAAACTCCACCCTTTGTAGAAATCAATTCCATCATGAGGAGGAGCCATCCATGGATCGCCGACAGCGATATCGGCGAACTCAGCGCTTGCGTCGAAGCAGGTCAGGCACCGGGATGGGGTGTAAAGTCGGTAGACGATGTTGATGACCTCCATCGAAGAGGGTCGGTACCCGCTCTTGGCGCCGAAGTATACGGGGTAGAGAGACCCGTCATCCATCTTGAGGTGTGGGGTGCCGGGATGCTTTCCAACGCGCGAGATATATTGTGTCGCGTGTGTGGTCTTATCCCCGAGACTGTTCCAGATTATTTTGAGGGCATCATGTTCAACTGCGGCGTGACAGAAGAGCCCAATAGTTAGTACGACGCGTTCCCTCAGGCGTTGATCGAGCTCGGCTGCTTTAACAAATCCGTGAATCTGGCAGGGAAGGCCTACCAGGGCATATGTACCGGGAATATCGCGAATCTCTGAAAAGACTGAATTGGTCGGACAGATCGCGTATTTCGATTTCATCGCGGCGAGAATCTCCGCCTCTGTTCTTGCTACGATCGGCTTTCCCTTCCATAGCTCCTTTTCGTCTGAGACGATAACAACAGCTCCATCAATCGCCTTGGTGCGAAGCATGTTTAGTAAGATCCCGGTCACGAGTCCGCCACTGGTCGAGTGTTCGCGAATCGATGGATCTGACGCGTAGGAGATAAACGAATCAGTAAAGTGGCCGTGAGTTGAGGTAACATCGGCTTCGATATTAAACGAGCGCTGGTACGCTTGGTGTATGTCAAATTCATCGCCGGGACAGACCCGAACGCAGAGGTCACAATCGGTACAAGCCGCCACATTGTGCACTGCAGGGTAATCGTCTTTGTCTAGGCCAAGAACGCCCGTGGGGCAGATTCCAACACATGAGCCACACCGGTGGCACAGCCCTCCATCAATAATCTTACTGAGGCTCCGTAGAGCGCGAGGAGTCTGAGTATCTCTGTCCCTATCCCATCCCAGTTGCTCTACAAAGGGGCCATCACCCCGCAGCGGAGTGTAATTCTCAGCTGTGTTGATGACCCTCAGCGATCGCTTCTTCCCTTGCTCAGTCGAGGAGGAGATACCGGAGTTTGTTGAATTAAGCGGCATCGCTCGTGATCCTCTTGAATGAAATAACGATCGGCGAGCCAAAGAGGCGAGTAAGTCCGAGCACTTTAGCAGCTCCCTCCAAAACTTTGGATATCACCACATTGTTGATGGCTCTGTGGATCCCCATCGGAAAGAAGAATTGCTTGCGAAGAGCCGCGGGCTGAAATCCATTACGGCGGAACTCATCAACGAGCTCCCGAGTGGTGAATATTCGATAGGTGCGGGTATTTCCCTCAATTTTTTTCTTGATTGAGAAGAGGAGCGGAGTGAGAAAATTAACGCTGCACCACGCTGGGTAATCAAAGACTACGGAACCAGATGACACTCGACACATTTCGGCTATGAGGGTTCTCCAGGCTGTACAGTGACTCATAATCCGGAAGCTGACCACCGAGTCAAAAGATTTTGATTCGAAAGGGAGTTGGATCAAGTTACCAACCTTAAAAGTTACTGACCCCGCGTCAATGAGAGGTTGAATTCGAGCTGCGCAGACGTGAGAGCTACCGAGGATGGTGACTGACTTTTGGCGTGTGATGAGTGGCATCGCGAGCTGCCCGTGACCACCCCCAACATCCAGGACGGTGGTAACCCCAGGCCCGAGCATTGAGGAGAGGGCGTCTTCCTGAACCGCGAGCATCCAGTTTCCTACGTCTCCGCCGAAGCGACGGGCGTACTCATCAGACGAGGAGTGCTGGTCGGCGTTTTCTACCGCCGGGTAATCGCGTGTGCTGAGAGTGTCTTGGGCGGAAGCTGCTGTTTCCATTGCACAGGGAGCTAGTTCAAAGTCTGATAGTAAACATGTTGGGGGATAAAAACCCAAGAAGTATAGAGGGTTAATGCGATAAAAAGCAAGTTTGCCCCGTTCTGCGCGTCGTCTCAGAGACCGCGCGCGAAGGACCCTGAGGCTCTCCTAGAGGCGCGGCCTGATATTAAAATTATGTAGTGATCTCAGCTTGTTTGGTGTTTCGGAAAGTGCCGATCGGGATGGCCGTCACCGTCTATAGGGAGATCAAGGGGGAACCTTAAGGTTTTAACCGATACTGCCGACTCCACCTGTAGGGACGGGAGCGGAGAGAGCCTGGGTGAGGTGGAACGCGGCCGTATCGAACAGACGATTTTGTGAAAGGACGAGGGTGGGCTTATGGAGTTTCCGACAGAGATAGTGGGCGAGAAGGGCTACATTCATATTACAAGCGATCTCGATACAGAGGTGGCGGGGGAAGCTTTGAGGTCCGCGTTTAATGAGATCTTTGATCAGGGAACACGAACGATAGTGCTTGATCTCTCAGGAGCACAAATTATCAACAGTTATGGAATTGGAAAAGTTTTGAGTTGTTACCAAAGGCTCAAAGCGGAGCGTGGTGTGCTGATGGTCAAGCCCCTCAATGGATTTGTGAAGGAAACATTCGAGCTTTTGATGTTGGACAAGCTGCTTCCGATTGAGAAGTAGTGATAGTGGCGCGTAATCGATCGTAAATAGTAGAAGAGAGTTTTTTCGATGCAACTTTCGCGGCCTCACATACTGTTGGCAGATAGCGATGCTAAAAGCCATGAGGTGTTCCGCTCATTCTTTGAGCGGCGCGGATGGGATCTAGAAATTGCGACTGATGCGAGCAATCTCGGGCAAGCACTCGAAACCTCTGTATTCGATATTGTGATAGCGGACGCCACTATGCCGGGCATGAGTCCCTCGATGCTTCTCGGGCACGTGTTCCGGAAACGTCCCGGACAGGCTCTTATCGTTATGGGGGAATCTGCGTCCTCTGAGAACGGTTTCAAGCTTTTGCGTTCAGGTGTCACCGATGTGATCACCAAGCCGGTTGATTTCACCTGGCTGGAACGGTGTGTCGAGCAGGCGATATCGTGTCGTCGACAAGATGAAAGAGAGAAGCAGACATACGCGTTCGTCACCTGTGAGCAAACTGAGATGCAGTTTTCCTGCAAACAGCTTGGCGAGGTTCAAGCGATATCATTGCCTATTCTTCGTCGCTTACTGGATAGTCAGCAGATAACTGATACTGAGGCCCTTAAGATTCGATTAGCTGTTCAAGAGGCGGTATTGAATGCGGTTGAGCACGGCAATTTAGAGCTCGAATCCAGGTGGAAAGAGGAGATGCACGCAGGAGGTCTCGATAAATTTTCACAGATTCGAAGAGAGCGGTTGGCCGATCCGAGCTTCGCGAACCGTTCCGTGAAGCTTTCGAGCACCTTTAATGGAGAGACTCTTGAAATATCGATTCGGGATGAGGGTAGAGGATTCCTCAATACTCAGCAGGCGTCGGTGCCCCAAGCGCAAAATCTCTCATGTTCCGGCCGTGGAATGACGTTAATGACTAACGCGGTTGATGAGGTTCGATTCAGTCTCAACGGTTCAGAGGTTACACTGGTAAAATATCTCACAAAACAAGGGAGCTAAAAGGATATGGCGCTCAAATTCAGGGTGAAAGGACTCGCCGAGACCTTTGTCGATAGAATCTCTTGTCCTGGTTGTGGTGTCGCTGGAACCGATGACCAATATTTCGCAACCGAGTTTACGAAGGTAACTCTTGAGGGGATTATCGTCGTGGCGCAATGCAAGATGTGTAATGAAATATTTGTGCCAGGTTCTCAGCGACTCGGTGTTCTTGATTACTCAGCCCTCTGCGCGGCTGTTGAAAAAGATAGTGTTGAGAGTGGAGAGGCAATTCTCACTGGGATCTCCGCTGTGCGATTAAACGCCGAGAAGCTAAACGCTCAACGTAAGAACGCGATGCACTGATACAGGCTGCCAGGCAGGCAAGGGCACCTAGCGCGACCGCTCTGTTCGGGCCTTCCTTGCTTTTAAGATTTACTTGGTAACATCCGCGAGAGAGAGGTTGTGCTTCTCAAGGGCGCCCACAAATCCAAGTTTATCGATCGTGCGAAGCATTCGAGTCGAAACACGAACCCGAACACTTTTGCCGAGCTCTGGAACAAAGAGCTTCTTGGTCTGGAGATTCGCCTCAAACTTGTGGTGGGTCTTATTGTTCGCGTGGCTAACGCGATGACCGTTCTGATGAGTAACTCCGGATATAGTACAACGACGCGCCATAACACTTCTCTAGAAAACAAATATCGAGGCGGGAGCATATATGTCCTTGAAGATATTGTCAAAGAAGCTACGAGCCGCTTTTTAGAGAAACACGCAGCACTGAATATGTGTTGTAAGCGCCTGGATTTGCTTCGATTTCCATGGTTCGCGATAGTTTTCTTAATACATCAGAAAGTTTTCGATAGTTGGAAGTCGCCCATTACTGGCCTTGAGGGTGGCGCTCGCCATGAACGTGTTGAGCCCGTAATCCACCTTGGCGATTATCGAGAAAATGTCTCCTTGGGCAACTAATTTCGGTTTGATGAGGGTCGCAACATTGGGATCGATGCATGCTGTAATCTGCGACCCGTAATTCTGGTTAAAGGGCCCTCCATTGGCTGGATCTCGGCAAGCGATAAGTTTGCCGGCTTGATCCGCGGAGGCTGAGGGATCAAGACCCTGAATAAGAGCTTGGAGCACCTGTTCAGGCGCCGCGTTTATATTAATTGAGTCCTTCGATCGAAGAGAGACGAACGGGAGAAGATCCTGAATACGGCTCGGAGTGAAGCCTGGAATTGATCCCAGTTCGCTTGTAAGGGATTCCATCGATCCGTCATTTCTGAATTCTTCACCGGTTGGGAGCTCTCCCTCGCACCCTTGTGCCTG
>JAFMIS010000142.1 GCA_017853915.1 bacterium | reverse complement strand
AATTGAAGAGACCTTCAAATCATTCTCGCATAATCCTGAGGAGGCAGCCTCGCGCGGTTTGTGGACCGACAAGGAGTTCCTCAAGAAAGTGAGCGAGATGAATCCTAAGCTCAAGGACACTCAGTTCGCTGATTACCACGGCCACGGATGGAACTTCCGGGCGATTTTTAAGAAAGATCGGAAGGGCCGCCTGCTCGATAAAGATGATAACGTCATCGATTTCAACGACCCGAAAAAGTTCCAAAAAGCGGTCCACATGGCTGATATCCATGTCGACAAGGGCCTCCACTGCATGGACTGCCATTTTGAGCAGGATTCCCACAACGACGGGAATATGTACGGCGAGGTTGCGCAGGCGGTTGAGATCGGATGTGAGGACTGTCACGGCACGGTCAAAGCGAAGGCGAATTTAATCACCTCGGGCCCGGCGTCGAAGGGGCGGGACCTGAGCCTTATGCGCACTCCGTTTGGTGAACTTCGCTTTCAGTGGCGCAACGGCGAGTTATATCAACGGTCCAGTTTGACCCGCGGTCTTGAGTGGCGAGTGAGTCAGGTGCGCGATTCGGTTGACCCGAAGAGCGGGCACTTTAACGAGAAATCGGCGCGAGCGAAGCTCGTCGGGAAGATTCCGGACGGTAAGACTGAGGCCTCGTGGGTGAGCTTGAAAAACCTCGATGCGGCGAAGGAGCCGAATAAGATCCTCGCCCATCCGAACGACGACATGTCGTGCTTTACCTGTCACAGCTCGTGGGTGACCTCGTGCGGAGGATGCCACCTTCCGATTGAGGCGAACTGGAAGAAGGATTCGAACCACTACGATGGAAAGACGACCCGCAACTGGGCTACGTACAATCCGCAAGTAGCGCGTGACGAGATGTTCCAGATCGGACGGCACGGACCGGCGAAGAACTTCAAGATCGTTCCGGTGCGCTCGTCGAGCGCGCTTGTGCTCAGTTCAACCGACATCAACCGCAACAAGATCTATATCCAGCAGCCTCCAACAGCGGCCTCGGGGTATAGCTCGCAAGCGTTCGCGCCGCACTTCCCGCACACTGTGCGAACCAAGGAGACGAAACAGTGCGAGGATTGCCACGTTTCGAAGGCGGGCGACAACAACGCCATCATGGCCCAGCTCCTTCTGCAGGGGACGAACTTCGTCAACTTCATGGGGTACAACGCGTGGGTAGCCGCTGGAGAGGCGGGGCTCGCAGCTGTGCAGGTGACCGAGTGGACCGAGCCGCAGGCGGTCATCGGAAGCTTCCTCCACAAATTTGCGTATCCTGACTTTTACCAAAAACATCAGGATAATGGGCGTGAGCTGAAGGAGTATCATACGCACCATGGCGCCGGTGGAGAGACGAACACGATTCAACTGCGCGGCGAGTACCTCTATACGACGGCAGGCGAGGGGGGCTTCCGGGTGTACGATGTGGCGAATATCGCCAACAAAAACTTCTCGGAGCGGATTGTGACAGCGCCGGTGTCGCCGCTCGGGCAGGACACCCACGTCGATTCACCGAACGCCACCTCGTTCGCGCTGCCGACAGGAATGCCGGTCGCGCCGTTTAGAGCGTCGCTCCCGGAAAACCTCGAGTCGCCGATGCATCCGATCTATCACTATGCGTTCATCACCGACAGTGAAGAGGGGCTCATCGTCGTAAACGTCGATACCCTCCAGGACGGCGATCCGCTGAATAACTTCCTTGATCGGGCGGCCACGTGGAATGAAAACGGGGTGCTCACCGGAGCGAAGCATATCACCTTGGCGGGAGCGCGCGCTTATGTGGCCACTCCGGACAAGATGGTGTTCCTCGATCTGAATGATCCCTTAAAGCCTCGAGTAATTGGGGCTGTGCCGTTTAATGATCCGCGGGGCTCGGCGGTGCAGTTCCGCTACCTGTTTGTCACGGACAAAGAGGGATTCCACGTCGTAGATATCACCGACCCAGAGAAGCCTGTGAAGGTTGAAGGGGCCATGGTTCCGATGACGGAAGCGCATACGATGTACGTGGCGCGGACGTATGCGTATGTTGCGGGCGGATCGGAAGGGCTCGTGATTATCGATATCGAGAAGCCCGAGGCGCCGAAGGTGTACATGCGTTTCACCGATGACGGCAAGATGAACGATGTACGGGATGTAAAGGTGGCGACTACGAATGCGAGTCTGTTCGCCTACGTGGCCGACGGCAGGAACGGGCTTAAGGTGCTCCAACTCACCGACCCCGACCGGGTGCCGGCGTACTACGGATTTTCGCCGGAGGTTCAGCCAGAGGTGATTGCGCACCATGAGACTCACGGCCCGGCGCTCGCGATCTCAAAGGGATTGGATCGGGACCGCGCGGTCGATGAGACCGGCCATCAGGTGAGTGTCATGGGCCGCATCGGCGCGCGGCCGTTCTCCGAGGAGGAGATGCGGAAGATGTATCTCACCAAGGATGGCAGACTGTATTCCGTGAAGAATTAGCCCTCAGGCGTTGTCTTTAAGGAAAGGCGCATCGGGTGGCAGAGCACTCGGTGCGCTTTTTTGCGTCTCGACCTGAGATTCCGAGCAATCAGAGCATGTGGACCGATTCTGATCCCTGCGCTTGATGCGGTGTCACTGGGGCGCTGGCTGCGTTTGGGTAATTTTCAAGCGGAGAGTCTACGGGGCCGAGTTCCAGTCTAATACGGCGCGGATCCGGCTCTCCGTTGGGGCGATGGGGGCGATAAGTTCAAATACCGGGTCGCGGCGGTTGATGTCGGTTTGCCGAATAACGAAGCAATCGGTCGACGGGAGCTGCTGTCGATAGGCTGTTGGATCGATTTCGCGCAGGAGCCCGATGTTACTGAGACGTTGAATCGCGGGGTTATCGGTGGGAATCCGGAGCACGTTAAGAATATCGTTTGGGCGTCCGAGGGGCCATGGAATGGCGTACCCTGCAACCCAGCGTGGGTCGGTGCCCATGAAGAAGCCGGGATCTATTTCGAGGTAGTCCTTAATTCCGCAGATCTCTTGAGCCACGAAGGCGACATCATCTGGTGCGAGCCAGCCCAATTGACGGTTGAGTGCGTAGGAGAGCCCGTTTGTTGCGTGATAAAGCTTTTGATTCGGGAAGATTTTTTCGACCCGAGCGAGGTCCACAATCCCATCGTGTTCGTATGAGAGGTGGGTATAGTCTTTGAGATCGGCGAATTCAGCGCTCGAGAGGGGGCGCGAGGTTGGGAAAACGCTGATGCCCTCAGGGCGATGGCCAGCCGGGGAGATAAGTTTCTGTATTCCCCTAAGCACATCACTCGGCAGCTCGAGCGGGCTGGTGAGGGTGGGGGAGAGCCGGGGAGCTTTTCCCTCCCGATTCGTCAGCGATTCCGCGGCGAGATTGACACAAACGCTCTCGTTCGAGAGACCGCTCCAGTCTGATGGCGCGCTTGAATCACGCGTCCTTTGCGCGAGACGCTCAAGATTCCGATAGTTTTGGTCGTGATGAAACATATCTAGGCGCTCTCCTTTGTTATGGGGGGCGATAGGAGACTCGTAGCCTCGGAATGATGGGCTCAAACAAGCCGTTCAGGAGGGCAACATATTTTTCGTTTTTCGTAGTAGCCCCGCACCTTTTCTCTCGTAGTAGCCCCGCACCTCGGCGAAAGGAACGGTCTAGGACGAACAGGGCCTTAACGGTAGGTTAACATGTTAAGGAGGCTCAATAGCGCGCTATTCCTGCGCACTGATGGGATCAGTCTGTGTTTCGGCTGAAGAGGTGGGAAGGGGGCATTTAAGAATGTACCCTATTATGGATGTTTTGATCGGGGCAGCCGTGCTCCCAGGGTAGGCAATACCGAGTGAGCCCGAGGGTTTTTTTGTCCAGAAATACCGGTCAGTTCGAAAAGTTGCATCAGCGCTGCCGATCTTGCCAACCAGGGTCGGTTGCGCACTCTCTGATGGGAGGTTCGGCTCGCGCGTCTCAAGGGTAAAAACACCGTCCTTTTGGAGACTTCCGCCGGTGATGCCTACCATATGTCCGGTTGTCATAAGCAGAGCAACACAGTGGGCCTCGGCAGCGTGAGCAAGCACCGCGATATCATCTGCCGTAATCCTGAGCGAATACCGGCCGGTGCCGAGGAGGGGTGTTGCTCCCGTTTGTACGATGCACGAGAGTTTCCGCGAGGTAATCTGTTCGTTGCACGCGCACATCGCTTCGGCGGCTTGTTCGTTCGTTTGGTTGTCGATATCAAATGAAGCTTTTCCATCGGGTTCTTCGACTCTGAGTCCTTTGTCCAAGAGACAGGCGGCTACAGTTTTAGCCATTTCCTGAGGATTCATCGGAAGGGAGGGGGCATTGCGGCTTGGCCTGCGTGGCCACCCGGCATCGATGACTCCGTTCACATCACTTGCAAATGCGCATGAAAGACTCTCTGTTTGCCTAAAATATTTGCCTACGGGCGACTCGATTCCTTCGTCGTGAAAACAAGAAAATGGCTTCACTTGCGCTGAGCTGCTGGGCACTATTCCGACTAGGGTGAGTGCTGAGAGGGCGAGAGATTTCACTAATCGCATAAAAACCTCGTGTAAAAACCTGGTGCTTCCAATGCGTTAAGATAAGCAGGCTTTGGTCCGAGAGAACCTCACCTCTACCACCTTGAGAACCTCCGTTCGACCAGAAGGTTATTGGGGTGAGTGATAGGTTTGTAGACTGGTTTGATTCAGTTCTCTGCCTCATTTCTCATAGTAGCCCCGCACCCCGGGCAAAGACCTGCTGGAAAAGGAACGGGGCTTCTGTGGCACGATTCCGGCGATAAGCTGTTCCCTTGGAGCAATAACTCCTCAGAGCGCCTTCGTTACATAAGTCCGAAACTACGAGGTCGGACGCTGAATACACGACCGCCCCACCGACTCCCAGGACAGAAAAATACCCGAAAATTTTACTCTTTCGAAAAAATCGACTCTCCCAGCTTTGGCATCGATGGCGGGAACAGTCCGAGAGGGTATTTCATTCCCGTATCCCCGATCTTCCAACGCTGATAGACGGCATCACCTTTCTCTTTGAGACTTCTTACGAGAACGACGCGATCTTTCCTAAGAGATTTATCCTCCGAAATACAAACAGAGCGACGACCTCGTCGTTTCGGATTGTAAGGAGTGTCGATTGGTCGGAGCGCCAGCCTCTGGGCTCCCAGCACCGTCTTCTGCTCTTGCTCCCGAGCGCGGCGGAATCGGGCCTCTTCGTCTCTTACGAGCTCTATAATCCGCTCATTTATTCGACGGCGTTCCTTGGGGTCAGTTATGCCGAATGAGTCGAACCACCCGTCAAGATCGACGCGTAGAGTATGACTTTTCCGAGCCCCATTCTTGTATCGTCGTGTGAGGTCCTGAATGTCCGCTATTGAAAGCTTTGTCCGTGGAAGTTCGTGAATAGCAGATCGATTAATCCAGGGGCACTTCTTCGAGTAATAAGACCGTTTCGATCTAAACTCCTGCCAACTTGAGAGACCGGGAAAGCAATCCACTGAATCCTCAAGATTATCTTTCGCTGGATTTGAATAGAGGTAAGCTATCTTACGAATCACATCCTCCACCGTGAGGAGAGCGGGGGAGTCAAAGCTTTCGCACCATACCGTTTTTTTGTCTCGACCCAGGAGATTGTTGATCGCATGTGCTGTTTCGGTTTTGAAATGTCGCATGAAGTCGACCAGATCCTGCGGATTGTCGACAGTCACCAGCATATGCAGGTGGTTAGCTTCGAACAGATGATGCCCCAGTCGGACCGGATAGAGGGATTGAGCGCGTGCGAGACAGCTTTCGATTATTGTTTTGATCAGGGGATTGCAGGCCAACGGAAGACCTTCCTCGATGGACGAGGTAATGAGATATGTCTCCCCATTAAGAAGAAACCGTGGTGGTCGAGGCATGATACTTCCGTTCCCGGGTGAGCGGGCAAGGTAAACTCCGAGCCACTATGGCTCGGTCAGTATTACCGTATCGGAGTAATCAGCCGGGCGTTGCAGAACCTAAGAGCGATAACAGATGTCCACTGACTCTGCACGGCGCAAACCACTGAAAGCCGGCGCCGAGGGCCGAGGCGCAAGAATAGTACCAACGAAGAATGTGGGTCTTCACCCGCATTTAGACGCCGCGGACAGCGTGGCGCGTATCATCGTCGTCCCAAATACTTTCGCCTAACCGAGAGAACTCCTCGCGCGTAAGAGTAATTGGACCATCTTCCTCCTCTAGAGCACGGCGTTCACTGGTGATCTTTTCTTGCGCCTGGCGTCGTTGTTCAATTCGATTGAGCTCCATCACGGCATCAACTAATGAGCGCGACAACGCCGCCCAGCTCTCCCCTGAGAGCGAACCTGAGTCGAGGACGCATCGTTCTATCTCCTCCGATACATCGAGCATCTTCGCCCAGGTCCGGTCAAAGCTCGATTCAGACAATCGATAATATTCCGCAACCTTTTCCGGCTCATTCGCAATCTGGAGGATCT
>JAFMIS010000004.1 GCA_017853915.1 bacterium | reverse complement strand
TGCCTACGACGCGGTCACGGCCGGTAATCGGTGGAATTTAGTGAATGATCTCTTCGGGGCGTTTATTATAGATCCCCACTCTCGGCTCGTGCAGCTTTCAGATCCTCTACTCTTGAAGGGTCTGCCGGTCAGCGCTGAGGCGGCAGCGGCTCTCAGTCCTGATGGCACCTGGGGAGCGGACTCCGCTCTTCGTACTAAACTGGTAGCGCGATGGGCAGATGAGGCCCGTCGCATGTATCCCTCTCCTGCCAGCATATGGCATAGGTTTCGCTGGTTACCCTCGGCACTCTTTGCCCTATTTCTTTTGCTGGCGGCAGCTCGTCGTCTTTCTCGGCGCTTAGCTCAGCGACGATCTTTTTAACCCACGAAACTTTTTTGGCGTAACGCCGAATAACACTCTACGGCCTACGATCCCCTCACGGTGAGGGAGCGATTCGTTTCCTGAGAGGATACCTATGAGGAGCGGAGCAACTGCTCGAGGCGAGGCGCACTCGCACTACTTTCCCTGGTCTTCAACCCCAGTCCGCGTGGATCCAGGGAGTCCCCATCTAAGAGTCCGGTTCGGACAGAGCACCTTTGATGCCGAGGGTACGGAGATGCCAGGGCCCTTTTTCAGTCGCCACATCTCATGGCCCGGCGGACACAGCGGGGTGACACTCGGGCGCGGCTACGACATGGGTCAGAGGACCCAGTTGCAGGTTGCTCGAGAGCTAATGGCGGCAGGAATGCGCCGCCCTGACGCGATCCGCCTCGCGGCCGGGGCCGGGTTACGCGGCCGAGCGGCTGAATTGTTTGTTAAGAATCGGGAAACGACTGCTCCGATTATCGATCTCTCCGTTCAGCAGAGGCTCTTTGAGGAGATTACGACCCCTGAGGTCATCGCCGATATTAAGCGAATACTGTCGAAGCCAGAAACAGAGCAAAAGTATGGCTCCACTTCATGGAACGACCTTCCTACGACGGTCAAGGAGTTTCTCTTCGACCTTCGGTACCGTGGAGACTATACGCCCAAGACACGGGAGATCATCCAGCCTCTGATCTCCTCAGCACGCTTCGAAGACCTCGCTTTGGTCGCACAGGATGAGGAGCGTTGGGTGAGAGAATTCGGTGTACCGGCCGAGAGGGCGAGCATTCGAGCCTCGATGTTCCGAGATAGAGAATAGCTGTAAAGCGGCTACTCCCGCTCGCCAAGCGCCTCCTTTACCGCGCGAGAAAGCTCCTTGCTCTTCTTTATCTCTTTGATTCGAGAATTAAAGAGGGACCAGAAAAGAGGCTGAGGAAGTCGCTCGCGCTCACGGGTAAACCGATTAACCGTCTCCTGGAGACTCTCGATTTCACGGGCAACAGCGCTCTTGTCACATCGCGCCGACTCGAGTGATGGATCGGTCTTTGTGGGTTTACTCATAGCACCCCACTAGGATAGCGCGAGCGGCGCTCGTTGGGCGAGCACTTTTATATGACGCCGGACTTCCAGCGACGGTAATCGTTTAGGATCCGAACCGCATACGACAGACACTCGGCTGGGACTCGTCGCCCTCCATTCTGGGCCCTATCGAGATGACCCGGCCCCCAGTTATACGCCACCAGAGTAAAGACTCGATTACCCTCATATTCCTCTTCGAGGCTCTTAAGGTACTTGATTCCTAGCTTAAGATTTCTGCCCGGCATCGTCAGATTGCCTCTCGGGAGGCTCTCCTGCTTAGCTAACCAGGCCCCTGTCGCGGGCATTATCTGCATGAGGCCCTGAGCGCCTTTGTTGGAACGAGCATTAGCGTTAAACGCGCTCTCTGATTTTATCACCGCGGCCACAAAGAGTGGGTCATAACCCTGGTTAACACTCTCTCGAACGATAGCCTCAGCAAGAAGGGCGGGATACTTGTGCCGGGGGGCATATTTCTTAACGATCGAGTGGACACGCGCCACTAGTTGGCCTGAGGACCCAGCCCGCCTCGGCGCGACTAATACTTCGCGTCCCTCAGTGCCCGCAGCGGCCGCTACGGTATATGCGGCCAGTCGCCCCTGTAGCTTTTGGTCAACGGGCACTCTCTGCGGCACAGGAGCATGTTCAATTGGTGCGCCCCTCTGCACAGGCGCAATGCGCTCGGCGGAAATGAGCTCCTGCGGCTGACTAGGCTCCTGGCCTAGCGTGGCGGAGCGATAGAACCTGGGTAATCCCGCATCAGAGCGCACCTGCTGCACCGGCATGATTGCCGCCTTAGCAGCATTTGGAATCGCCGCGCTTTTCGTCTGTGCGCGTGAGTAAGCCACGGAAAGCCTAGCCACAACCCCATCCGTATATAATGGGTTTAGGAATCCGTACACTGCCTAGACCGCGAGCACGATGCCCATAGTGGAACTTGCCGTGAGAATTCGACCGTTGCCGGCAACCTGGCCCCGCTTCGGCTTATCGCTCTCCGGCGCATCCGCGCCAACAGCGCCGCCGATACCCGTGGGCGCATGTTCGAACCTAAGGATCTTTCCAGCCGGAGCACGGCGCGCTCGCCTAGCGCGGGGGGCTTCAAAGTTTGAGTCTTGGTATCTCAGGGCAACGCTCATATGAAGATAGAAAAGGTCTCCATCCACTGATCGTCCCGAGTCGAGCAACTGCTTCAGAAAAGATACTACGCTAAGCCTTTGGAAACACGTTGTTTCTACGCTATTAGGTCAAGTATCTCATCACGCGTGAGCCCCTGAACGGCTGCGCCGCCAATAGCGGCCGAGAGAAGGCTACGCTTGTGCTCCTGCAGGCTGAGGATCCGCTCCTCTATCGTATCCCTTGCAACTAATCGATGAACAAAAACAGGATTAGTCTGTCCGATGCGATAGGCGCGATCCGCGGCTTGGTCCTCCGCTGCGGGATTCCACCACGGATCGACGATATAGACGTGATCTGCCCTTGTGAGTGTAAGTCCCAGCCCTCCAGCCTTTAACGAGAGTAGAAGAACATCCGGGCCACTCTCAGATTGAAACTCATTCACTATCGCGCCCCGCTCCTCGGTTGAACCATCAATTCTCGCGAACGATATCCCATGCTGGGCCACGATCTTTTCGATCAGGTCCAATAAGGAGGTCCACTGAGAAAACACGAGTGCTTTATGACCCTGAGCCCGCGAAGCCAGCAGTCGCTCCAAGAGAAGTTCAATCTTACTTGAGGAGCTATCCTCATATCCAGGTAGAAGTCCGAGACAACAGCACGTCTGCCGCAGACGGAGTAGCACCTCAAGGACCGATGCCATACTCTCGTTGCGAGCAAACATATCAGAGACCTCTCTGCGCGCCGTCCCAGCGATGGCCTCATACACTGTGCGCTCCTCCCGGGTGAGCTCACACTCCAATACAAGCTCTGTCTTAGGCGGCAACTCATGCGCCACGTCGCGCTTCAACCTGCGCAGGATAAAAGGAGTCACTCGCCGCCGCAGACCATCGGTGGCATGCACATCGCCAGCCGCGATCGGATCGGCGAAGCTCGTTGAAAACTCGGGTCGACTCCCTAGTAATCCCGGATTAAGAAAATGAAACTGACTCCACAGATCATCGAGAGAATTCTCCACCGGAGTACCGCTTAGACAGATCCTAAAATCCCCCTGCAGTCGATAGGCTGCCTGCGCCACCTGACTCTCGGGATTTCGGATAGTCTGCGCCTCATCGAGAACGATAGTATCCCAGTGAGAATCTCGGAGGAGCGCGATATCGAGGCGCATAACCGCGTAGGACGTCAGCACTACATCGAAGCTATTGGCGAGAGATCTCCCCGGACCGTGATATACGTCAACTTGAAGAGATGGCCGAAACGCACGAAGCTGCTGACTCCAACTTGAAAGAACTGACGTTGGGCACACTATGAGAGAGCGTCCCTGCAGCACTGAGATAGCCTGCAGAGTCTTACCAAGACCCATATCATCAGCCAATAGAGCACCGAGGCCGTTGTCTCTACAGAATGCCAACCAGTTCACCCCCGTAATCTGGTAAGGGCGAAGGGATGCCTGTAGGTCCCTTGGCAGCTGTGCCGTGGGTATCTGCTCTACGTGCTCCAAGGCCGACTTGAGACGACTAAAGTACTCGGGATAATTGACATCAAGCGCATCGCACAATTCTTCAATATCAGGCAGGAGTCTCGCCGCAGCGCTAACTCCCTCTTCCCGGGCATCCACGATCCTCTGCAAAGCAACCGCGTGAGCGGCAAGCCACTCTCTGGGCACGGTCGCCCAACCACCCGTCGCTAGTCCTACCACCGAGCTTCCCCGACGATAGGCCGCAAGAAGCTCACGAGCGCCCACCTCTCCCCCCGTCTCTGTCCGAAAGGCGACCTCGAAAACTTGAGGCCCCGCCGAAACAAACGGCAGTAATCTCGATGCCGGAAGAAATGCCGCGCGTCCCGCTCCACTCGTATCCCAATCGCGGAGTCGCTGCGCGAAACCGACCGCGGCCTCCCCATGGAACGTTCGGGCGCTCTCCATTCGCAAACCAAGCCTGACAGTCATATCGCGCATCAGCCGTGCCTCTTCGACATCGTCGCGAATTGGCACCTCACGAGGATCGATCAGACGCAACGCTCCACGCTCGACGAACGCCACCGCCGGATCTCCGTACGCAATTTGCGGAATAACTGTCAGCGACTGGCCGTCATCACTCGCTATCGTCTGGATCACAACGCGCGGCGTAATCTTACGAACCCGCGGCAGCGCAGCGGACTTCATCGATACCTTAACCCGCCCGCGCAGTCGCGGAACTAGGCGCGTCGCCAATTCCATACCACGCTCCGGTCCGAACCAGGCGCCCTCCCCACGAAGCAGTTCAAGATCCTCCCCACTAAGACCGGAATCCTCGAGAGCATGCAGAGCTCCCCCAGAGACACAGACCCCATTATCAAACGTCTCATCGACCGACGCGCTAAACTCCCTTCGGAGACGAAAACCACCACGCTCGTCAACAACCTCAACCCCTACTACAATAGAATCGCGTCCGACCTTGGCCCTGACGCCGTCCAGCTCGACCTGCCCAACCCTCGATAACGCTGGCATCAGAAGGCGCATAAGGCGTGGCTCAAGGACACCGGAATAATGACCAGCGAGTATGATATCCAAACGCTCCTCGGCCTCGTTCACTGATACGGAGTGCCCCTTCTGGCCGATCTCAGCTATGGAGCGAGCGAGAGAGCCAACAACAGGCTCGCGTCCTAACGTCGTCTCTAGTTGCCGCGAAAAACTGAGATACTTACCCTGACGCGATAGGCAGTGGATAACCGCGGCTGGGATGCTCGTACTCGGGCGCACCTTGCGTGCCGAACCTTTGCCCTGCCGGACGGCCAAAACCGTGGCAACTACGTGGCGACATGGATCCTCAGCTAGCCCACAGTCACACGACCACAGATTAGTATCCTCCGACAGCGACACCCGTAGCGGTCGATCATTGCGCCCGCCAAGGATGCGCCAACATCGCTCCTGCGAGTCGAGACTCTCCTGCTCCTCAAAATCAGAATTGCGGGCAAGCTCCACTCCGGCCGACCATACCGCTGGCGCCGCGAGCTCCCTCACCAATGAAAACAGCTCGTCCATCACGCAGCCAACGTGCAGAGCGCATCCGGCCCAACGCTCTGAGCCGCCACAAGTGACAAAAACTCATCAACCTGAATAAGTCGCTTAACTGATGAAAACCACGGCGCGTCTCCGCGACGATGGGCGTAGTTAATCCACTGCTTCATCCGAGCGAGCGTTCTTCTCTCAGATTCTCCAGCCTCTCGCGATAGCGTTACGAGCTCGCCAAGGACAAAGCTCCAGGACAGGGGCTCTGACATGCCATGTAGCATTCTCTCACCTCGAGTCGCGCCCAATGCCCTCGAGCAGCCCGCCACCACATCGAGCCGAGAGAGCGCTCCACGCCCTAGCATGAAATGCTCACATCCAGTCTGATCAATGCACCTAAGCAGGTCATCAACGCTCCATATCTCGCCATTCGCGATAACTGGAATCGATAGTAACTTCCGAATCTCTCCAATCGGTTCCCAATAGGCTGGTGGAGTATACCCCTGCACCTTGGTTCTACCATGAATAGTAATCCACGACGCCCCACCCCTCTCGGCCCTCTCAGCATTCAAAAATATCGCCCGCGGATCATCCCATCCCAATCGCAGCTTAGCTGAGACCGGAATATGAGCAGGCACCGCCTGACGAACTGCTCGCACGATCTCCTCGATTCGATCAGGATACCTCAGCAACGTCGCTCCACCATCGTGTCGATTCACCGTCGGCGCTGGACACCCAAAATTGAGATCGATAACTGGCGCGCCTAGCCGCGCCACTCGCTGTGCCGAGAGCGCCAGGCGCTCCGGATCGCCGCCCAGAAGCTGAACCCCAACCGGCACACCACTCTCAGTCACCGAACCCCGATTGAGCTCCGGCGCGTCGCGAAGAAAAACATGTTCAGGCGGAACGACACCGGAGATTCTAATAAACTCCGTCACGCAATAGTCGAATGGCATCAAGCGAGTCAAAAGCCGCCGCATGACCCAATCAGTCACACCATCCATGGGTGCTAAGACAATAGCTGGGTTTCCACGTCGTATCACAACTATCCCAGTCGCTAGCGAGACATGGTGTGAGGCGTATCGGATTTGGCCATCGACAAACGCCCCGATTTTAGTAACGGCTCAAGAGCCTCCCACGGGACAAGCACCCGAGTCGCGCCCATGGAATAGGGGGCGATCTCATAGGGGTTGTATTGCACCTGCAGGCCATCCGAAGTGATCGCGAAGTTATCTGAGATCGGCATCTCCTGGCCAGGTAGTATGAAAAACCCAGCGTCCTGTAGGCTCTGTCCACGCTCAACCTTGCGGGCCCGACGAAACTCAGCTTCAATGACTCGCACCAGCATTCCGCGCGAAGATTCATCGACAATATCTCCCACACTAAGCCTTGAGCCGGTCTGAGCATCAAAGGTCATTAATATTCGATCCGAGAAGCCGTGTGCTCCACCCAGGTAGCCCTCACTGAAAACCTCCACCGATACGACCTCAGAGGTTTCAGCTAGCACCACGGCTCTCCGTGTAAGAGACCAATCGATCGGAGCGTCGCTTATTTCGGAGTACTCGCGATACCTGGCGTCTACCTCCTGTAGCAACCCATCGCGCGAGGGAGTAGCGGATTCGATATCTAGGGAGGCATACAACGCCGCGGTGATCTCTCTCTGAATCTTTGTCTCTACCTCTGGAGCGAGCTGGGCGTTAAATAACGGCGTACCGCCGAGGTCAACTTTCACGCACGGCGTCGGACTACACGTGCCAATATTCACCTGCCGTCCCTCAATGGGGCTTGGACGACCAAACCCCGAGCAGCCAGCCAGCAGAGCGAAGGCCAGACAAACGACGCCGCGACCTAGTTGAAAACTGAACGATTTACTAACCATCTCTTATTCCCTCCTACCAGCACTTCGACCAGATACGTTCTCAGGCCATACCAAACAGGCGCACGTTAGTCCCTAATAACCATGAAGCCCGAAAGTCGTCACTGCGCCCTCATTCTTCCGCGTAAACTCACCGCCTTGTGAATCGTCGACCGAATAAAATCACGATTGAGCCGCGTGATATATTTTATGCTGATACCTTTGGGGCAGGCCTCCTGACATTCTCCGTGGTTTGTGCATCCACCAAACCCCTCCTGGTCCATCTGCGAGACCATAGAGGAAACTCTGGTCATCTCCTCGGGCTTGCCCTGAGGCAAGAGACCCAGATGCGTAATCTTTGCCGCGGTAAAAAGCATCGCCGAACCGTTCGGACACGCTGCGACACAGGCGCCACAACCGATACATGCGGCGGCGTCAAATGCCTCATCAGCGCTCTCCTTATCTACCGGCGTCGCATTCGCCTCAGGGGCTGCCCCCGTTGATACGGACACGTAACCTCCTGCCCTTTGAATCCGGTCGAATGCGGCCCGATCCGTTACAAGATCTTTGATGACGGGAAATGCCTTGGCACGAAACGGCTCTATATAAATAGTGTCGCCGTCCTGAAAGTTGCGCATGTGCAGCTGACATGCTGTCGTGAGACGTTTCGGACCGTGGGGCCTTCCGTTGATAGTCATCGAACACGAGCCGCATATCCCCTCACGACAATCGTGCTCAAACGCCACCGGAGCCTCGCCCTGCTCAACTAGCTGCAGGTTTAGAACATCGAGCATCTCAAGAAATGACGAATCCTCACTAACTCCCTTCATTTCATGGCGCTCAAACGCCCCGTCACTCTGCGCGTTCCTTTGACGCCACACGAATAATGTAAGATCCATACCAACTCCTATTTATAACTACGGGTTGCGAGGTGCACGCTCTCGAACGTGAGCGGCTCCTTCGTTAGCACCGGCGAACTGCCTGAAGAGCCCGGACTCCACACCGAGACGTAGCAGTATCCACCATCATCTCGCTTCGCCTCCCCATCCTCAGTCTGGTACTCCTCGCGAAAGTGCCCTCCACAGGACTCATTTCGATTAAGAGCATCAATACACATCAACTCCGCGAACTCGAAAAAATCAGCGACTCGGCCGGCCCGCTCAAGCTCCTGATTGAGATCCTGACCGGAGCCGCCAATGAACGAGTTGCTCCAGAACTCCTCTCTGAGTTCCGGGATCCGCTGCAGCGCCTCTCTGAGCCCCGCCTCGGAACGCGACATCCCGCACTTATCCCACATGATACGGCCGAGAGTCCGGTGAAAATAATCAACCGGTTTCTTTCCGTTCATCGAAAGGAACGTGCTGAGTCGGGCCTGAGCCCGCTCCTCCGCGGCCCGTACATCCGAGTTACCGGCGTCAATCCCATCCGGCTTCTGCTGCGCCAGATAGTCACCGATAGTGTACGGAATTACAAAATAACCATCCGCTAAACCCTGCATCAAAGCGCTCGCTCCCAGCCTGTTAGCTCCATGGTCCGAGAAATTTGCCTCGCCAGCGGCGAACAAGCCCGGAATTGTGGTCATCAAATTGTAATCGACCCACAACCCCCCCATCGTATAGTGCGGCGCTGGATAGATACGCATCGGAGTCTGGTATGGATTCTGACCGGTAATATTCTCGTACATGTCGAAGAGGTTACCGTAGCGTGACTCAATCGCCGATTGCCCCACACGCTTAATCGAATCCGAGAAATCAAGGTACACACCTAGACCCATCGGACCCACTCCGTATCCCGCGTCGCAACGCTCCTTGGCCGCTCGAGAGGCTATGTCGCGAGGGCTTAGATTGCCGAAGCTCGGGTAGCGTCGCTCCAGGTAATAGTCCCGCTCATTCTCGGGTATATCCCTCGGGTCTCGCGTGTCACCTGCTTTCTTTGGAACCCACACCCTGCCATCGTTTCGCAGAGACTCGCTCATCAAGGTCAACTTTGACTGATGCTCGCCCGACACCGGTATGCTCGTTGGGTGGATCTGGGTAAAGCAAGGATTCGCCATACCGGCACCATGCTTATACGCTCGCCAAATTGCCGATACGTTACAACCTTTGGCATTCGTTGAAAGGTAGAACACATTGGAGTATCCACCTGTTGCCAGCACAACGGCATCCGCAAGGTGGCTCGTCATTTGGCCGGTGCGAAGATTTCTCGTTACCACACCGCGACAACGCCCCCCGCTTATGATCAGGTCTAACATCTCGTGCGACGCGTGCATCTCCACCGCGCCCATGTGGATCTGACGATTGAGAGCCGCATATGCCCCCAGGAGAAGCTGCTGACCGGTCTGGCCCTTCGCGTAGAATGTTCGCGAAACCTGGGCGCCACCGAAAGAACGGTTGGCCAAAAGGCCGCTGTACTCTCGCGCAAACGGCACACCTTGAGCGACGCACTGGTCTATAATGTTAACGCTCAATTCCGCTAGACGATACACGTTCGCCTCGCGCGCCCTGAAGTCACCACCCTTTATGGTGTCATAAAACAAGCGATAGATGCTGTCCCCATCATTCTGATAGTTCTTGGCCGCGTTGATGCCACCCTGCGCGGCGATGCTATGCGCTCGGCGTGGCGAATCTTGAAAACAAAAACATTTTACTCGATACCCCAACTCACCAAGCGATGCCGCCGCAGAGGCGCCGGCAAGCCCGCTCCCCACCACGATCACAGAGTACTTGCGTTTATTAGCTGGGTTGACCAACTTAATCGAAGCCTTATGCTTTTGCCATTTAGACTCTAGTGGCCCGCTTGGAATTTTAGCATCAAGTGTGAGCTGCATAAAAACCTCTCTTACTTTCCTGTTTGAGAACTAATGGGTGGCGTGAGCACGCGAGCCGCGACAGCGATAGGCACAGAACAGAACCCAACAAAAAGCGCTATTGAAATCGCCTTAGCTGCCGCTCGAATACCGCGATTCCATTGCGGAGTATCCACTCCCAGTGTCTGGAACATGCTCCACGTCCCGTGATAGAGGTGCGCGGCAAGAAGTCCCATCGCCACAACGTAGAACCCCACCAACGTGGGGTCAGTGAAAGCACTATACACATTCGCGTACACCTCACCCTCAACAAAACCGCGAGTATGAACGGTACCGGTCGTCAGGTGTAATATGTGAAAAACAACGAACACCAAGAGAAACAAGCCACCATACAACATCGTGCGCGAAGCGGCATTCGCGGATCGAAAGACCGCCTTCTTGTAACCCTCAGGTTTCGCCCGCCGATTAAGCCGGGCCAACTGAATGCCGCTTACAGCATGGGCGATAAGACACCCGAGTAATACCATTCGAACTATCCACAAGAAACCAGAGTGCCCGAACATCTCGCTACCCATCGCGCGCAGGAAGCGCCCGTAATCGTCGATCTTGTAATCGCCCGTGCTCGGATCGATCCCCGCGAAGATCTTCAGGTTACCCGCCATGTGACCCAGCACAAAGAGGACAAGAACGAGACCGCTCAAGGCCATCGTTATCTTCTTTCCTATCGTTGAACTGTAAAACGATCTCAACACACTCATACCGCGCCGACTCCTCATCTCAAGCGAGCGAAACTCTAGCAAGGAGCCTATGAAAGATCTCCTCCCTCGCCCATTCAGCGTAGCTAACCAGCAGAGATCCGGAACATAGGGATCTATCTATTGGCCGCCCAGGGGTGGTTATATCCAACCAGGCTGTGCCGAGAAACCCTAAAAATATCAATGGATTAAAATACAAGCAAGGGAGTCGACATTTAACCAACAGATTTTGTTATTTTAAGTCGATAACCCCTGTAGGGAGCCCGCATTCACGCTATGAGTCAGCGCCGTGACATTACCTTGCCTATCGCTACGTCGCTCGACGACTTGACTACCATATCCCTAACCCCAGAGCAGCTCTTCGCCCGACACTGCGCCGTAGTGGGGAGTTCTGGCTCAGGAAAAAGCTGGTCTGTGGCGCGGCTCATTGAGGAGGCCGCGAAGTTTCGCTCCAAACTGATCGTCTTCGACGCGACCGGGGAGTATCGCTCGCTGACCAAAAACGTATTTAGCATTCATGTGGGAAGAGACTCATCACGCGATCCACATTCGCTATTCGCCAGTGTGCCCTACTTCGAGTTATCCGAGCCCGACCTTGTCTCGCTATTCGAGCCGACCAACGCGACTCAATGGGTGAAGCTCAGGTCCGCCGTTAAAACCCTTAAACTTCTGCACCTCGTCCCCGTCTTAGGATCAAACGGCACCCTGCCAAAAGCTCAAAAACTAAAGGCGCCCTTTGAACAAGCGCTCCAGGCGCGGGCAGAGCAGATCGATCGACCGGAGTGCATATTCAACATTCATAAATTACCGCTCCAGATCGAGTTTGAATGCGTTGAGCCGGTTCGAAGTCAGAGTGAATTCAATTATTGGGGTGGCATAAACAGCTCCGACCATTCGACCTGCGTTCCTCTCATCCATAGAGTTGAAGAGCTTCTGAAAACCCCGGAATTCGGCCCCATCTTTAATCCCCCCGCGATCCCGTCAGCTTTCGAAGCGATCGAAAAACTCATATCCGATCCCTCGGTCTCAGTTTTACGAATATCGCTCGAAAACCTTCCAAGCACCCATCGAATTCGCGAGATTATAGTGAACGCCCTCGGCCGACATGTTTTTCACATGGCCCACCAGGGAGCACTAAGCAAAACGCCTGTTGTCCTATTTCTGGACGAAGCTCATCAGATCTTGACGAACGATGAGAAGAGTCGCAATCGGGCCCTTCCGACCGACACCTTTAACCAGATCGCCAAGGAGGGACGCAAGTTCGGCGTGACCCTGTGCGTCGCTACCCAACGCCCCAAAGACATCCCAGAGGATATTCTGAGTCAGATCGGGACATTCATTGTTCATCGCCTGATTGGTGAGAGCGATCGCAGGGCGATCGAGGTGGCGTCCGGCGCGCTGGATGCCGAGAATTTAGCGACACTGGCTACCCTTGGACCGGGAGAGGCTCTGATTCTAGGTGCTGGCGTGCGCGATGCCCGCCGCGTCAAAGTCCTGCCTCCGGCCCACCCACCCTACTCACACGACCCAGATTATCAAACAGCGTGGCGGCGTGTAACAACTAAGGCTTAAACCTAGCTTCTCTCCAACCGCCGCATCTTCCTGGTGCCACTCATGACTCTCAGGCTATACTCAGAGGGTGAATCCAAGCCTCTTCCAACTTAATACCCGCGTCACTCTCTCGAGACAGGGACGCAACGCCTCACTCGACGATCTACCAGATGCGCTCTTCGCGGATCTCTCGTATCAGGGGTTTGATTGGCTTTGGCTCTTGGGCGTTTGGACGATCTCGCCATCGAGCCGGCTTGTGTCTCGCAGTCGACCCGATTGGCTCACTGAGTTTCGCTCTGCCCTTCCTGATCTTGCGGAAAAAGATATCTGTGGCTCTCCCTTCGCTATTGCGGGTTATGACGTCGACCCCGCGCTTGGTGGAGATGACGCTCTCGCCCGAGCGCGCGCTCGAATGGCGGCCCACGGCCTCAAACTCATCCTAGATTTTGTGCCCAACCATGTGGGCCTCGATCACCCTTGGACGCGCACACAGCCATCGTTTTTAATTCCGGGATCAGAAGACGACATTCAAAAAGCTCCTCGCGATTGGTGTCGCTTACCCGATGGTAGAGTTTTCGCTCATGGCCGCGATCCTAACTATCCTGGCTGGCCGGATACTCTGCAGCTTAATTACTTCAATCTCGACCTGCGTGAGGCCATGGTCCAACAACTCATCGCTATCGCCAAGAAATGCGATGGCGTGCGATGCGATATGGCGATGCTGATGGAGCCAGAGATTTTTCACCGCACGTGGGGCCACGTTGTTGGAAAACCTATCGATTGCGTCCCTCCTTTCTGGCCCGATTGCATTCGACGCGTCCGGGAGGTAAAGCCGGATTTTCTTTTCATCGCTGAGGTGTATTGGGATTTTGAGTATACGTTGCAGCAGATTGGCTTCGATTACACCTATGACAAAACCCTGTATGACCGAATCGTTCATCGTCATGGTCCGCATGTCCGAGGTCACTTGATTGCCCCGCCGTCGTATCAGGGCAAGATGGTTCGGTTCTTGGAGAATCACGATGAGCCGCGCATAGCATCCCGGCTCACTCCGGCGGAGCACACGGCAGCGGCAGTGGTGACCTTCCTCGCCCCAGGGCTCCGCTTGATTCACGAGGGACAGATGGCTGGGAACCGTATTCGCATGCCAGTGCACCTCAGTCGCGGCCCGCGCGAGAAACCAAATCCCGAGGTTGCCGAGATCTATTCGAAATTACTGCCCACTATTCAATCCACTCCCGTAAAGAACGGCACCTGGAACCTCCTTGATACCCGCCAGGCGTGGCCAGGCAATCCAACGCATGAGAATTTCATCTGCTATCTCATTGAACATCCACTGCAAACTTTTCTTGTGGTCGTGAACTACGCTTCGTACCGTGGCCAGTGTTTTGTTCGTATCCCGGATCGTTCCTGGCTTGAAGGAGCAGTTGAATTTCGTGACAGGCTCTCCCATGAGAGGCTCGTTCGGTCCTCAGTCGATCTCCTCGAGCGTGGCTTATTCTTGGACTGCGCTGAATGGCAGACACATATTTTTGCGATTGAACATCCCTAGGCCGAGCCACTCATGTCTCAGCGGACGCTTCCAACTCTTCCCATAACGGAACACCTTGCGACGATCTCTCAAGGATTAGAACATCACCGGGTTGGTGTTCTCCAGGCTCCCCCAGGGAGTGGCAAGACGACCCTTCTGCCACTATTTTTGGCTGAGCAGTCGTGGCTGCGAGGAAAGAAAATCGTCGTGCTACAGCCGCGACGACTTGCCGCCAAGGGTGTCGCTCAGCGAATGGCCGATCTGTGTCACGAACCTGTGGGCGAGACAGTAGGATATCAGATGCGCATGGATCGTCGGGTGTCTTCTCGAACTCAAGTCGAGATTATCACTGAGGGCCTTCTCACTCGAAGAATAATATCAGAACCATCGCTGCCCGACGTGGGCCTCGTTATCTTCGATGAATTCCATGAGCGCAGCATTCACGCTGATGTTGGACTGGCGCTTACTCACGAGATAATGCAGGTGTTGCGCGAGGACCTTCGAGTTCTCATTATGTCTGCCACACTCGGCCCTAGCTTCGAGTCCCCGATCCTACAGGACGCATGGCGGTATCAGTTCGCCTCAGAACCCCACCCTCTTACCATCCACTATTCGCACCCTGAGCCGAGGATTCCAGTGTGGCAATTCACTGCCCGCGCGGTTCGAAGCGCTCTCTCTCAGCACCCGGGAGATCTCCTCGCCTTCCTTCCTGGCGCATCTGAGATCGAGCGCTGCTACAGCGATCTGCTCGAGGGGCGTATTGATAGCGCAGTTCATGTTCTGTACGGTGACCTCCCGTATGACCAGCAGCAACAAGCCCTACTTCCGGATCCCAAGGGTCGTCGGAAAATCATCCTTGCTACTCCAATCGCGGAAACGAGCCTGACGATCGACGGGGTTCGGATCGTCGTGGACGCTGGGCTCCACAAGGTCGCACGCTCTGACTCGATGGGAATTACCTCACTCCGGACGGAGCGCATCACACAGGACTCGGCAGATCAGCGAGCCGGTCGCGCAGCACGTCAGGCTGCGGGCGTGACTATTCGTCTGTGGAGCGAGGCAGAGCACCAGACGCTACGACCGACGCGGGAGCCCGAGGTCGCAAGGCTCGATCTCTCCCAGACTCTTCTTGAGCTCGCTGTCTGGGGAGTCCGCGATCCCCATGCCTTTTCCTGGATCACGCCGCCTCCGTTGAGCGCTCTTCAGCGCGCCACTGAGTCTCTGGTGTCGATCGGCGCGATTAAGCCAGATGGGGCCCCCACCCCGCGAGGCAGAGCAATCGTAGAGCTGGGAACCCATCCCCGTCTTGGGATTGTATGCTTGGAGGGTTCAACACCCGCCCTTGCGCAAATAGCCGCCGCCGTGGTGGCCGTGCTGGAGGAGCGTCCTCACCTGCGCTCCAAGCATCGTGGGATCGATGTTGAGCCCTATATCAGCGCACTGATCGAGAAGACAGCGCCATCCTCGCGAGGACGCCCCCTCGATCAGATTTACTCTCGCTGGCTTCGTCGCATTGAGTCCCTTGGCTCGACGAATCGCCCCATCTCTCTCAGCTCATCTGATGCTATCGCGTACCTGCTTGCCCTGGCGTTCCCCGATCGAATAGCGCGACGCCGGCCGGAGTCAAGGAACCGCTATCTTCTAGCGGCTGGAATCGGAGTGGTGTTGCCCGAGCGCGATCCCCTCACGGATAGCGAGTTTCTCGTGATTCCTGAGCTACAGGGGCGCGATGACGATGCGCTTGCCTCTCTTGCCTGTGCTCTTGATCCCCGCCTCTTTGATGGAGCTCTCTCGAGTATCGTTGAGCGAGCCTACACGCGTTTCTTCAATGAAACGCGCGGCGCTTTAGAGCAGCGAACAATTGATCGAATCGGGGCGATTATTCTCAAAGAGGGCCCCCTTGAACCCGTTCTTCCAGTCGAGAGAACCGAGGCGCTGCTCGATTATCTGCGGACCCCTCAGGGGTTCTCAAGGCTTAGCTTCCCTCACTGGTTTACGTCGCTCCAAGTACGCTCGACGTGGTTGCGTGGCGCCGAGCCAAAGAGAGATCTTCCAGACATCTCAGATGATGCTCTGCGTGAATCCCTCCCCACCTGGCTCGGTCCGTTTCTGAACGACGTGTCACGGTTGGATGCTATCTCCCCCGACACCATTGATGGGGCCCTTCAAGGGCTCGTCACATGGGATCTTCGAGCAACGATCGATCGAGAGGCACCAGAAACCCTCACTCTTCCTAACGGCAAGCGACGCGGTATCGCCTATGGCTCAGAGGGCGCGATCCTGGAAGCCACGATCCAGGAGCTTTTCGGACTAAAGGACACTCCAACCATTGGAACGTTACGCCATCCACTCCTCCTTCACATACTCTCTCCCGCTCGACGACCTATGCAGGTCACTCGAGACCTCGCAAATTTTTGGCGAAGCGGTTATCAAGATGTACGCAAAGAGCTCCGGGGAAGATACCCTAAACATCGCTGGCCAGAAGATCCCTTCTCTGAGCAAGCGGCTATCCCGCCTGGCCCTCGAACACCACGAAAAAATTCCTAGCATGATGGGGCTCGATACTCTGTCCCGTTACATTCCACATCTTGCTTTTTGTCGTGAATGTGGGGATTGGCGGCGCGCTACACACTACCAACCAATCGCTCGAAGAGCCTTACTATCGGTGACCCACTGCTTCCTTAGTGATCACTCTTTGGACAAGCACTTTATCGATGCGCTTCCCATCCATATCGACAACCTCGAAGCGATGGGCGTCGTAGACGAAGCTATCACCTTCTTTCGGAATATGTCCAAGTGACGTCATGATAAATCCGCCAACAGAATGGAACTGGCCGCGGTCAAATTCCTCGTCAACCTCGACTCCAAGCGCATCAAATAGATTCTGAACGTCGGAGGCGGCATCGACCAGCAGTGAACCATCTTCTCGTGTAACTATACTTCGGTCCTCACCATTGGAGTCGCCAATCTCTCCCACAATCACGCTCAGTACGTCATCAACCGTGACAACACCAGCCACAGAGCCATATTCGTCACGGATGATCGCGAAGTGAGACTCCTCCTCTCTAAATCGCTCGAGCAACTCAAGCGCAGTCATCGATTCAGGCACCTCAACGACGGGTTGCGCTAATTCACCCAGAGTGGCTGTCTCTCGCTCAGACGATCCAGCTGGCCGCAACAAATCATGAATACACACGATCCCCACGATCTCATCCTCGGATTCGCCGGTGATTGGAAACCACGTCAATCGCGACTCAATCGCCTTGGGCAGGGCCGCGTCAGGCGTTGAGGCCGCCGAAAGAAACACAACATCAGCGCGAGGGGTCATCAGAGATGGCACAGGCTTATCGCCCAACTTAAACACGCTGGTAATGATCTTCTTCTCTTCTTCCTGAATCACACCAGCTTTCTCGCCCTCTTCGACCAGGCTTCGAATGTCCTCTTCGATCTCCTCCTCTTCGATCGCCTCCGCCACGCTGGGAGGTGGAACGATAGTCCGTCCGAGGGCCTGCACCAAACGCAAGGCTGGCAGCGCAAGGCGCGTCATGAATCGAGCCGCCCTCGAAAGGCGCACAATGGTTCCCTCTGGGAACCGCTCGCCTATGCGAGCAGACACCTGATAACTCACCCCCAAGACAACCAAAAAAATCGGAAGCCCTAAAGAGCAACGCAGAAAAAGACCGAGGTGATCGCTCGGCGCCCATCGCTTCAGCAGCTCCCCAACAGAGCTTTCCCAGACATGCGCGCTTGCCAACGCGATGACAATAAAGAGGGCCGGAACACAGATCCGGGCGAGCACAACAAAGTCCTCAATCTGCACGACACGACCCCGCGGGCCCGCAGACTCGCTATCCACCCATTCAGCCAGCGCGGCGGCGCGAGCATTGAGTAAAGCGACCTCGAGGGCAACAAAACAACTCACTGTGATAAGGGAGGAGCCGATTAATAAGAGATCAACCAGCATAGAGCGACTGAAAAACGATCACCATGGTTCTAAAGAATAACCAGTAACCCAGCGTAAGCAAAGTAGCAGGTGGGATCGAGCCTAAACACCTGATTCGACGTTTGTGTATCAGGTAGTTACACCGAGACGCTCTTTTCCGGAAGTGCTGGCGACTCACCCGAAGCATTCTGAGTCTCTTCCCGAAAACGGGATAACACTAGCCTTAAGAGCCCCTCGAGAGTTCGCAGTTTTTCCGCGTCGAGCACCGCTAATTGTCGCCGGTGGCACTCGCTGACCGGATCTCGCAGTCCCGCGAGGACCTCCCTTCCTCGGTCGGTAATCGTGACCTTAACCATGCGCCGATCGATGCTACTCCTCTCTCTTTGCACATATTCGAGCCTCTCCAGTCGATCGAGGAGGCGCGTCATGTCGGGCACCTCCGCGATCAGGTGTTCGCTGATATCGCCACACGAGCGCCCCGAGCGCCCGGCCGCCTCGAGGATCCGCAGAATGCTGTAGGTTGCCCCCGTCAGATCGAATGGACGGAAAACTCTGTTCAGTTCGGCCTCTAAGCGCGAGGCCGTTCGGATTAGTAGATCGTATGCGACCTGTTCAGGACTCTCGCTCGCCTCACCCGTTGCCGCTGAGGCCCCTTGTTTGTTCTCAGTTTCCATGTTTCTTCCTCACGAGTGTTGTATCGTGAGAGAAGCAAACCCCCTATGAGGGCACTTACACAGCTACTCACCAAAGTCTGAGATCAACTAACGACCTCATCTTGCCATTCATCGAAGGAGTATCTAGGCTTTCTCTGATTTACATTTCCTGGTTTTAGAGATGCGCTGGAGACAATGTGTGAAGATAGTAGCTCCCTTACTGTGGCAGCGGTTGCTATTTGTCGCGCTCTGCACTGCTGCGTTGACCGCCTGCTCTACTACACACTCACCCTCGCCTCAGCCGACACCTCCTTCAGCTTCCACCCACATTAAAAACAGCGTACTCAGCGATTCGATCAATCTCGATGAGTTCGAACGATCGGATCCAGAGCTCCGCTCCCTACAGCCCGAGGCTCGCGCTCTACGCCTCAGCGTAATGTGGTATCAACGCGCTACGAGCCTATCCTCAGTCCCCGGACCGGCCTATACCGCAAGCCTTCTGCGCTCCTCGCACACCGCTCTCAGCGGGCTTCTCAGTGAGGCATGCGACAACCCCTTCAATCGCGTGTGCGGCTCACTCGATGCTGCCTATACTCAGGCCCTTACCGACCTGGTGCGTCAGCTTGCGGTTGGAGGATGGAAGATTCCGGACCTGGCGCCATCCCGTTATCGCTTCGCAGCGCCCGAGGCGGCCGCGCTCCAACGCCTTCAAGGCTGGAAGATTACCCTCCCCAGCAGAGACTTTGATCCACTTCATGAGAGGCCTGGATTAGGACTGGCTACCATCGGTTGCAAGGATGCTATGCCTGCGCTTAAGAGCGCGCGCAGGATTCATACTCTGGTGTGCTCACCCGTGACCTTTATCCTTCTTTTCGACTCTCCCTCATCGAGCGACTCCATTCAGGCCAGACTTCTCGCGGTCGATTCATATCAGCAGGAGGTATTGTCGATTGAGGGACGGCAGGTATTGGTACGAGCTCAGATCGATTCAACTCTCGGAGCCCTTCAGAGAAATCTGCTTGGCTCCCGCGATGACGCACGCCTCTCCTGCCTAAGCCTTCCAACCCGAGACACCGCGACGGTCCTCGTGGCTGGCAGCTCATCGGCTCTCTCCTCGCGCTGGATTGATCAGGTTCGAGCTATTTCCCGTCACAGAGACCTCACCTCCCGAGTGACCCCGTGTTTCTTGAGCATCACTGAGGAGCAGGCTATCCCTCGTTCCGCTCGTGAGGCGCTTGAGGTTCTAAGAGAGATCGTCGCGCCCCGTGATGCCGCCTCGTTGGAGCGGCAGCCGATTGCGCTCTATCTCGCAGCTGTCGGACGCGAGGGGATCTCGATCTCGACGGAGATAGCCCGTCGAATAGTGAAGCGCTCAACTGAGCGCCGACATCCTCATCGGCGAGGCGCACCGTTTGCCCTTCGAGGAATTATAGTCGATCCGGTCGCAACAAATAGCGAGGACCCGCTTGTGAATAACCTACTTTCAGTTTCCTCCAGCGGGCAGATCCCGCTCGTTCTAAAGACCGAAGAAGCCGATAAGAACGAGGACCGAACGGTGACGTTATACGGACTCATTCGGTCTACCTTATCCTCTCCACCGTCTGACACGCCCGCCACCTCCACGGCCCCACTGCCGAACCCCAGAGAGGCCACTGAACCACTTGAGGTCTCTCCAGTACTGTGAGCTGGCCCTTCGCCGGTTCCTGCCTACCCTCACGACGCAACCTGCGGTATACCTGAGCCGGTGACTCTCTTTTGGTAAGGAGCGCGTATGTCCTCTCAAACCCAGCCATCAGTCGCGGCTAAACAGATTGATCTCTCGGTCATTAGCCCCTCTCAGACCACCAACGCTGATAGGCTCAGCATACTCGATCCGTCTATGGCTCATGAGATACTCTGCTCGATGAGGCCGCTCGACGCCGCGAACGCTTTACGCTCTCTGAGTCCGGATCGCTCTGGAGCGTTACTTGCCGCGCTTGAACCAGATCAACGCTCAGCGATTACAGCGCTGCTTCCCCATAATCTGGTAACCCAATGGGAGCTCAACTCCTCCTTTCCTGCCGACACTGTTGGCCGGTTGATGGATCCATCCGTGGCGCTCTATCAACCTGAGACCCGCGTAAGCGACGCGATCGCTGACCTGCGTGAATTGGTGAAGCACGAATTTGTGACCTACGCGTACGTGGTCGATGCTCAGAGGGTTCCTGTGGGGCTCGTTGTAATGCGTGATCTTCTTTTCGCTCGACCCGACCAGACACTAGCTGAGATTATGATGGCAAGTCCTTTTACCCTATCGGCTTCCACTACGATCATGGATGCGATGAAGCAGGTGCTGACGAGGCACTATCCCGTCTATCCGGTAGTGTCGGATGAAGGCCGACTCATCGGTCTAGTGCGAGGCTTCAGGCTTTTTGAGGCCCAAGCGGTTGAAATCAGCGCGCAGGCCGGAAGCATGGTGGGTGTTGAAAAGGGCGAACGCCTGTCAACCCATTGGCTTAAGAGTTTCAAATTCCGTCATCCCTGGCTTCAACTTAATCTACTCACCGCGTTTGTCGCCGGAGCTGTTGTGAATCTCTTTCAGAATACGATTGATCAGATCGTTGTCTTAGCCGCTTTCCTTCCTGTGCTTGCGGGTCAGTCTGGTAATACCGGCTGCCAGGCGTTGGCGGTTACTCTACGCGGCATGACACTCGGAGAGCTTGAGTCGGTAAAGACCTGGCGTCTCATAGCGAAGGAGGGCTTGCTCGGAGTTCTCAATGGATTCTTAGTTGGTATCTCAGCCGGAGTAGGTATGTACATCTTGGCTAGCTCAGAGGGCAATCCAAACGCACTCACCCTGAGCGGCATCGTCGTTATCGCGATGATGGGAAGCTGCATGATAAGTGGGCTCTCGGGAGCGCTTGTGCCGTTAACTCTGAAAAAGCTAGGCGCTGATCCGGCCACAGCCTCGAGCATCTTCCTTACCACCGCCACGGATGTGGCGAGCATGGGCATGCTGCTCGGTTTAGCGACACTACTTATGCTGTAGTCGTTACATGCTTTAGTCCTGTTACGCTTTAGCCCTGGTCTCGTATGATGCCAACACCTCAAGCATCGTGCGGAACGCATGCACGTGGTCACCGAAGGCGGCCTCTGTCTTAGCCCGCAACGCCGGAGCGAACTCCTTAAGGTAGCGCTCATAGCGTTCCATCGACTCCGCCGTGTATGCCGTCGCGTAGGTCTTGCCGCCCTGCTCAAGCGCATGCACGCGCATAAAGCGCGCCGAGACGAACATACCCGTCCCTAATACCTCAGGGATATGAACATCTCGCATCCAATCCACCCACTCGTCGTGAATTTCATCGGATACATTTACCGTCACATTATACACGATCTCTGACATAATCTCCCCACTCCGGATTCCGACGCAGTGTACCACGTCTGCAAGGGAGAGGTCATGGGCACACTTGTACCTTGCCGTGGAGCTCCGCTCTGCCGTACCCTTGACAGGGGTGCGTTCGCGCAATCCTCCTGACCGTACTAACCAGCCTAGGCGAGAAGATACATGTCCCTCTTCCTCATTTATTCCACCACGCAAGCTACCGTTCTTCTAGCGGATTCGCTAGCTCTCAAGCAGCCCTCCAAGGAACAGGGGGTTGTTCCCCTTGTCGCGCCTAAACTGGTACACGTAGCCCCCCACGTCTTCGCCGCTCATGCTGGAACCTGGCAGCCAGCTATCGCGATGCTCTCTGACCTGCGTTCAAGGATACTCCGCTCAAAGGCGCCCTCATCAAGTAGGCTTTCGAACTCCACTCTCGAGAAGATTGGCCAAACTCGCCACGCTGAATTCGAGCGTCGCTTTGACCGAAACACCCTCGACGTCCGCATTGCGCTGGTTCTCACAGGCCCGCTCCGTCATAAAACGGATAGAGAGGCTGGAAGGGCAGCTACGATCGTTCTGTGGGAATCAGCTCGAAACTTCGCTCCAGAAATAGTCGGCGATCACTTATTTTTTGCGGCCGATACCACATTAAGTGACTTCGCCTATAGCTGCGCCCGGCACCACGCCCTCAAGACACTTCTACAATCAAGCCCCTTGACGGTTGCCCAAGCGCTGCGCTCAATCCATGCCGCGGTCGCTCGCATCAGTGCTCAAGTGTCTGAGCGTTGTAACGTAGCTATTGTCAGCAGCCGCGGTGAGGCCTCCGTTATTGAGGGAACTCTCCTATCACTACCGTGCGACTCCCTGCTGTACGGATAAGGTCGAAGCAATACCAGCTCAGCGGCTTAGCGAGAGCAACACGAACTCGCGTTCGCGTCCCCGCAGGACGACAACTTGCGATCAAGTGACAACGCGCCGCCACCAGAAGCAACGAGCGTGAGGCACAAACCGATCGCCAAAAGGTGATACTCGAACCCCTCTCCGGCCTGAGCGCCGAACCAATTCATAAAGAACCCGTTCTGAAGATGTCCCATCCAGATCGCTCCGGCCATCACGATCGCGAGACTTGCCGCGCTGAACCGCGTCATCAAACCAAGCACGATAGCGATCGCTCCAATCGATTCAGCGGCAATGACGAGAAACGCAATCACCGAGGGTAGACCGAGGGTGCCAGTAAAAAAGCCCATCGTGCCCGAAAATCCATTTCCACCGAACGCTCCGATCGTCTTCTGAAGACCGTGAGGCAGCATCACGCCTCCAAGAGCCAGCCGCGCGAAGAAAGCTCCCCAACATCCGTTAGTCTTCATCATCGATGTGCATATACAGTTCATAGGCATCTCCTCTCAAACACGGGAAATTATGAACAGAAAGAAATCGTTTGGAACAGCCCCTTTCCTGCCAACGCTACTTCACACAACCGATACAGCAGTTCGTATTAACCCCAACCATTCCTAACCTTTGCAAAATCACCCGTTTCCGAATAGTATCAGGCGGCTATGAGAGAACTCCTACTTCAGGCCATCCACGCCGCCTCCGGATTGCCGCTAGAGCTACTTGAGAAGAACCTTAATCCAACCAAGGACACCAAGAATGGAGATCTAGCCTTTCCCTGCTTCCTGCTCGCCAAGGAGTGGAGCGCCTCGCCTCCTGAGTGCGCAAAGAGACTCGCCTCGCAGATCACTCTTCCACCCGGCTTCTCAAAGGCCGAGGCCGTTGGCCCATACCTGAATTTTTTCCTGGACAGAGCAGAATCCCTTACGGCGGTTACACGAGAGGTCCTGTCACATGGCGCTCACTACGGCGCTAAGGGGATGGGCGGAACGATCGTTATCGATTATTCAGCGCCGAACATCTCCAAGCCCTTTCACGTCGGGCATCTAAGAACTACCATTATTGGCTTCTCTCTCTACAACCTCTTTAAGCACCTCGGGCACCACACCATCGGCGTCAACCATCTCGGCGATTGGGGCACTCAGTTTGGGTTCGTGTATGCGGGCTGTCAGATCTGGGGACGCCCCTCAGATGACATGAACGAGCTCGTCTCTCGATACATCGACGCGAACTTGCTGCGCAAAGCACAAGATGATGGTCGCGACCTGGACAAGCCGAACGTCAATCAGATCGCTCGCGACTATTTCAAGCGCCTGGAGGCCGGTGATGCCGAGGCGACCGAGTTCTGGAAGTGGAATCTTGAGGTATCCAGCGCCTACTACCGACGCACTTATGCTCGCATGGGTATCGAGTTCGACTCCTGGAATGGCGAGTCTTTTTACTTTCAATTCTTTGAGCAGTGCTCTCAGAGGATGCGCTCAAGTGGCATCCTCGAAAACTCAAAGGGAGCGCTAGGCGTTGACCTCGGTGAGCCCCTTGGATTTGCCAGACTTCTCACGGAAGATGGACGCACCCTCTACCTGACACGGGATGTAATCACAGCTGACTACCGGGAGAAGACCTACCATCCAGAGCGAATTCTCTACGTGGTTGGCGCGCCCCAGACGCTGCACTTCAAACAACTTCAGGCCATCTTAGAGAAACTGCGTCACCCGGTGGCAAAAAAGGTGGTGCACATACCGTATGGACACGTTCCAGGTATCAGCACTCGCTCGATGAAGAGCGATGGCGGAGACCTCTCATTGGACGCGCTCCTTGAGGAGGCTCACGATCGCGCTCGATCGGCTTATGAGTCGGAGGTGACCAAGCGTCCTGAGGGAGTTAACGTCGATGATGTGGCCGAGGCTGTAGGGCTTGGGGCTGTCTACTTCAATTACCTCAGTCGAACGAACAACAAGGAGTTCCACTTTAGCTGGGATGAGGCGCTCAATTTTAAGGGCGATACCGGCCCGTACCTCATGTACGCGGTGGCGCGACTCTTTAGTATGGAAGAGAAGGCTCGGGCCGACGGTATCGTACCCGCCGCCGCGGCTCTTGGCTCCAAGCTACCGGAACCCGAGGCCTGGGAGATCGGCACTATCTTGTCTCGCTTCCCATCCGTTCTCGAGAAAACATCAAAAGACTACGAGCCGTGCAACCTGTGTAACTATGCGCTCGACCTCGCTAAGGCGATCTCGCGAGCGTATGTAAAGCTCCGAGTGCTCGGTGAAGGTGACCGCGACGTGGCGCAAGCGCGCTTGACTCTCTATGTCTCGGCCCGATCCGTGCTCGCATTAACGCTACGACTTCTCGGCATACGAGTGCTTGATAGGATGTAGCAACACCTCCGCTCCTCGTCAGACGCGGTCTCTCGCCTCAACAACACCCTCATCATGGGCGCAGTGCGCGCAGCAGTAGTACTGTCCGCTACTCTCTACCCCATGACCGTTGATCCGGCAGCCACAGTGCGTAC
>JAFMIS010000141.1 GCA_017853915.1 bacterium | reverse complement strand
GAGCGAGGCTCTCGCGGGAACTACGATTCGAGGGACAAATCAGGAGCACGATCAGGTGCTAGCCCTTGATCTCCTCGCGAGTCGGAAGAATCGCCTTGAACATCAGTTGGTGATTGACTCTATTGTGGGGCAACTACAAACGTTGTGCATCGCACAACCCGCGACGGAGGAGACGACAACCATCAAAACCGGCTCAGTTCAACACCTCCTCGCATCTATTCAGGGGGTGCTGCGCGCGGAGGTCTCAGATTGGGATGTTGTGCGAGCGCTTCATCCAACGCCAGCGGTTGCCGGCACTCCTACTGACGCGGCGATACGTTTTATTCGGGAGAATGAGGATCACGATCGAGGCTGGTACTCAGGTCCGGTCGGATATATCGGCAGGGATGAGAGTGAGTTAGCGGTGGCTCTACGGTGCGCTCTGGTCGATAGTGGAAGTGTTCGTCTGTACGTGGGAGCTGGACTCGTTTCGGGTTCTGACGAGAAATCGGAGTGGAATGAACTTGAGGCAAAGGTGTCTCCGTACCTGCGCCTGCTTCAGGAGAGCTCTCGTCATGCATGATCCTATTCTCGCGCATCGGTGGGCGCATGTTTTTCTGACGCAGCTACGAAGCCTTGGGGTTGAGCGTGTGTGTATAGCTCCTGGTTCTCGGTCAACCGTGTTGGCGATACAAGCAGCGCGTATTTTTGATGAAGCGACCATGGTGCATTTTGACGAGCGGGGGCTGGCGTTCTTTGCCCTTGGAGCGGCAAAAGCCTCTCGAGCTCCAACCTGTATTATTACAACGTCCGGCACGGCGGTGGCGAACGTGTTACCGGCGGTTGTTGAGGCTCATCAGGCACACGTACCCTTGATTGTGATAAGCGCGGATCGACCCCCTGAGCTTCGAGATCGTGGGAGTAATCAAACCATCGATCAAAATAATATCTTTGGGGCCCATGTATCGTGGTACATCGATATCCCCTGCGCGACACCTGATATTCCACTCGATGTTGTGCGCGATTGGGCGGCCCAAGCATGGGATCGAAGTGGAGGATATCAGCCCGTTCACGTGAATTGGATGTTCCGCGAACCATTTCTCCCGGAGGATGGTGACATTGAGGTAGTGTCCTCAGAGGCGACTATCGAGCGCGTGTCGCATCGGTGTATTTCTAGCACTTCTAATATCTCCGCGCTGCTCTCAACTATTGAGGGATCTCGTCGTGGCGTGTGCGTTGTCGGAGAGCTTGAGAACCAAACCGAAACAGAACATGTGCGTTCATGTGTAGGCTCTCTTGGCTGGGTGACGCTTGCCGACTCGCTGTCTAATCTTAGATGCGACACGCGCCTGCCCACGCTTGTATCGTATGGCGATCTGGCTCTTCTTGAGGAGCTCCCTGCCGCGTTAAAACCGGATACGGTGCTTTTTTTTGGAGGTAGAATTGTATCGAAGCGAATCTCCGCTCTTTTGAAAGCCTCTTCCGACACTCGAGTTGTCGCTATTTCATCGCGCGCCAGCAACATAAACCCTTTGTGCGGTATCTCCGAGCGCTTTGTAACCGAGTATGGAGGCTTGAGCGCAAGAATATCTTCACTACAAAATAATCAAGAGCAGAGCTTTGTGAAGAGTTTTGTTTCACGGGGCGAGGCGGTGGCCAGCGCTCTTGAGAGCGAGCTGTCCCCCAAGACGTCCAGTTCGCTCTCTGAGCCATCAGTGCTGCGTGCTGTCGCGCGACTAGCGCCCGCGGAGCATGTGCTGATGCTGGGAAATAGCATGCCGATACGGGACTTTGATATGTTCGCTGCGCCGCGAAAAGACGCTCCGTATGTGGTGGCTAATCGAGGAGCTAGTGGAATAGATGGAGTTGTAGCGACGGCGTTTGGCGCCTCGTATGGATTGAGGCAGGCATGTACGTTGGTTGTAGGCGATCTATCTCTTCTTCATGACCTAAATTCTCTAAGTTTTGCTCGAGAGGTTGCTCACTCCGTGACGATCGTTGTGATTAATAACAACGGTGGGGGGATATTCTCGCTCCTACCTGTGGCGCGGCAGCCAAGCTTTGAGCGATATTTTGGTACGCCTCACGGGGTCTCATTTGATAATTTCGCTCGGAGTTTCGGTATCTCATACAGCAAACCCGCGACATTCGGGGAATTTGAGCGCGCGTATCGTGACGCCGTGGGGCAAAAAGGTACATCGTTGATCGAGGTTGTTACCGATCGAACCAGCAATGCTGAGCTGCACCGATTAATTCAGACAAGAATAAAGATGGTATTGAGTTAGATGTCTATCACGTTGCGCACGCTCCGCTCAGGTAGCGCCTCAGGATACCTCTTGGTTCACGGCTTCTTGGGTAGTTCGCGTGATTGGCAAGAGATCGTTCGCATGAGTGCTGGAGCGCGAGAGATCCTAGCGCTCGATCTGCCGGGGCATGGGGAATCATCGGCTCCGGTAGGGGCGACATCGTTTGAAGGGATCATCGAGGTGCTTGGCAGGGGGTTGCAAGAACGACTCATGGGGCCAGTGCATGGAGTAGGGTACTCTCTAGGGGGACGGATTGTAGTGGGGTTGAGTCAGCGCTATCCGGATCTCTTCTCAAGCCTCACGTTGATCTCAACTTTTCCCGGGTACGAGGACGAGCACGAACGCGCTGCTCGACTGGCGTCTGATGTTGATTGGGCCCAGAGGTTTAAAAAAAACTCCATGCCTGAAGTCTTGCGAGATTGGTATCGACAACCGATCTTCGCGAGCGAGGAGTGGACAGCCGATCTGTGGAGTTCGATCGTATCTCGATGCGTGGATGTCCGGCAGGAGTCCGTAGCTGAGATGTTGCTTGCGACATCATCGGCAAAAATGCCGAGCTACTGGAAGCACCTAGAGAAGACGCATCATCCACTTCAATTGATTGTTGGAGAGCGGGACAAAAAATATGTCGGGATTGCCCGTGAGGTCGCGCGCCGCAACCCGAGAAACGAGGTCTCTGTTGTCGCGGAAGCGGGGCATTCGGTGCTCCTTGAGAAACCATTCGAATTGGCGAAAAGACTTTGTTTCCAATAGGTTAAGCGCGTCTTCCGGATTGGGTTTTTTGACCCCTCATGTGCTTCGTGGTATTGAGACATGGTGTTGTATCCTTATGCGTAGTGACTCTTATGAGTGCATTTTCCTGGAAAATCGCGGGAGCTTTCGAAGATATCCGTTACGAAAAACTCGACGGTATCGCCAAGATCACGATTAATCGTCCGCAGGTGAGAAACGCTTTTCGTCCTCTCACAATCACCGAGATGTCCAAGGCTCTTGAGGACGCGCGGGAAGATGATGAGGTCGGTGTGATTATCCTGACTGGTGAGGGACCTCACGCGTTTTGCTCTGGGGGAGATCAGAAAATTAGGGGGGACGCGGGTTACAAAGACGCAAAAGGTAAGCATCGTCTCAACGTCCTCGATCTTCAACGACAGATTAGAACCTGCCCGAAACCAGTGATTGCGATGGTAGCGGGCTATGCGATCGGCGGCGGCCATGTCCTTCATATCGTATGTGATTTAACGATTGCGGCCGATAACGCCATCTTTGGCCAGACTGGCCCCAAAGTCGGATCCTTCGATGGTGGTTTTGGGTCCTCGTATCTTGCGCGAATCGTAGGCCAGAAGAAGGCGCGGGAGATCTGGTTTCTGTGTCGACAATACAACGCCCAGCAGGCTCTTGAGATGGGACTCGTGAATACCGTTGTCCCCCTGGCGGATCTAGAGAGAGAAACGGTCGCTTGGTGTCGAGAGATACTTGAGAAATCACCCCTCGCGATCCGATGTCTCAAGGCCGCGTTGAACGCGGATTGTGATGGTCAAAGTGGGCTCCAAGAGTTGGCCGGAAACGCGACGCTCCTCTATTACATGACCGAGGAGGCACAGGAGGGACGCGACGCGTTTGTGCAGAAAAGAAAGCCAAATTTCTCTAAATTTCCGAAGCGCCCATAGGAGCGTGTCTATGAACGCGCGAGTCTGGATAGACGCGGCTCGACCGAAGACCCTGGGCGCCTCAATCGCTCCTGTTGTGCTAGGAACCGCTCTGGCGAGTCGAGATGGACACCACGACGCGCTCGTCGCCTTGCTGATCGTAGTCGCGGCGCTCGCCATTCAGATCGGAACGAATTTTTGTAACGACTACTGTGATTTTAAGAGGGGAGCAGATCGCAATCGAGTTGGGCCCATCCGAGCCACGCAGGCGGGCCTTGTCAGTCCCGAGGCGATGAAGATGGCCGCCATACTGTCTTTTGCCTTGGCGCTTTTTGTTGGGATTTTTTTGGTGTGGCGAGGCGGCACCCCGATACTGGCCATCGGTCTGATATCGATCGCGTGTGGAGCGCTCTATACCGCGGGACCGTATCCCTTGGCATATGTCGGACTGGGAGATCTCTTTGTATTGATATTCTTCGGCCCAGTCGCGGTCGCCGGGACGTACTATCTTCAGGCCCTCACGTGGTCGAGCGACGCCTGGATGCTTGGTCTTATGCCGGGGTTTCTATCGGTGGGAATCTTGGTGGTAAACAATCTACGTGATCGCGAATCTGACCGTATCGCTCACAAGAGGACCCTCGTGGTTCTCTTCGGTGAGAAGTTTGGGCGTCTCGAGTACGCGTGTTGTCTGGCTGCCTCGGCGCTTGTTGTTATCTCATTTCAACAGATAGTGGGGTTAGTAGGCTCGCTGTGTGTGATGAGTCTTTTAGTAGGCGCGGGATTCGTTCTGACCCTTGGAGTTCTTCACTCCGAGGGGCGAGAACTCCATCGATTCCTCCCGGCGACGAATATGTTGCTAATTATCACATCACTTCTCACCGCTATTTTTTTGGTATGTCCACTATGAGCCCGGAGCGCCATCAGGCCGAGCTCTACGTTCAGAGACACGCTCTTGATCTTTCGGTGGAGCTCCCGTTTTTGACCGTGCCGCGAAATAAACGCGAGGTGATGGTGCTTGGTGTTCCATGCGCGGGCGGACAGATCTTCTGGGGCGAGGTGGCGCCGTTGCCCGGCTTTAGTAGAGAGTCTCTCGATGACGCTGAGCGAGAGCTTCGGGATGTGCTACCACGTGTTCCGGTATTAGACCATACCGCGCTCAGCGATATCTCAGCATGGGAATCATTGATCGCTGAGGTTCGTTCGCCGGCGCTGCGATGTGGATTTGAGGGGGCCCTTCTTGAGTACCTCATGTCTCACGACTCGTGGGCACTCAGTCATATCATTCACCAGACGATCCTTAGCAACGCGCTCATTGTGGCGAAGACTGAAGATGAGGCAGTGGAGCGTATTGCTGAGGCAGAGCGACGGGGCTTTCGCTCAATTAAGCTTAAAGTCACCCCCGAATCGTGGCGCGCGGTGGTGAGCGCGATGAAACGCTCGCGCAATCGCGGGGATTCTGAGGTTTCCTTTCGGCTTGATGGCAATCGATCCCTATCGCGCGGCGAATTCGAGGAATTAGCCGAGCAGAGCTCGGAGCTTCCAATTGAGTATGTGGAGGAGCCTCTTCGTGACATTCAGGATATCCCACACGTTATAACATCCACCTCTCTCTCGCTCGCTCTCGATGAAACCGCGCGCGAAGTGAGTCGCGATCAGTGGCAAGCGTGGGGAATACGACACGTCGTACTAAAGCCCGCGCTCCAAGGTGGATGGATATCTCTCGGTAGCGAGATACGCTCGCTTGAGCGCGAGGGGATAACAGTCACCCTATCGTCAAGTTTTGAATCTGGATTGGGGCTTCGTTCGATCGTGTTAATGGCGGCGCTCCACGAGACGAGCTCGCCGATCGGTGTTGATACGGCATCCTTTATGAATCGTGATCTAGTGGCACCAAGGTTTCCGGTTAACTCCCCAGTTCTGGATGTGGAGACCATCAGGAAGCTTGAGTACGTCGGGCGAGGGACTGTATGAGTGGGCTCATAACTCAATTTTTCTCTCGTCGGGTGGCAATAGCCCTGCGCGACCCGTGCGGTGATAGTACCTACGAGGAGTTAGCGTCGGACATTAACGATACGATCAGAACGCTGCGCCAAGGTGGTGTTGGCGCAGGAAATCGGATTTTTTTTCAGCCCTCACACGATAAGGTTTCCGTTGTTACGTTGCTGGCGCTTCTTGAGCTTGAGAGTTGTGTTGTCTTGGGCAACTCGCGCTGGCCGCAGTCTATGATCGACGCCATAAAAAAGAGGAGCCGAGCCTCTGTGAGTGTCGCGGTGGATACGACTGGTCGGGTGAACGTCTCTCGTGAGAGCGATATTCCTGCTCTGAGTGGCGAATGTATCGGGAGTGCTTCAGTCGTTGTTCCGACGTCAGGAAGTAGTGGGGAACCAAAACTGGCGCTGATCCCCGTTGATCGATTACTCTCGAGCGCTCAAGGCGCGCTTGATGTCTGTGCCCTGTCGGCCGAGGCTTGTTGGCAACTGTCATTGCCCCTGTTTCACGTTGGGGGGCTTGGAGTCGTGCTTCGGAGTATCGTAGCTGGAGGCTCAATTGACCTCTCGTCTCTGCAGCAATCAGTGGTTGCTGCTAACGCATCGTTAGTGACCCATCTCTCT
>JAFMIS010000140.1 GCA_017853915.1 bacterium | reverse complement strand
CAACAATCAATCGGGTTCACGATGGTGTGCGCCCTAAGACAATATCCTTGGAGGGCGGCCGGCCCGGCCGCCGGGGGTAACGGGAATCAAGAATATTTCTCGTGATTGTAACATTCCGGCGCCCGACCCGGGTGCCCTCCAGCAATCAATCGGTGTCACGATGTTGCGCGCCCTAAGACAATATCCTTGGAGGGCGGCCGGCCCGGCCGCCGGGGGTAACGGGAATCAAGAATATTTCTCGTGATTGTAACATTCCGGCGCCCGACCCGGGTGCCCTCCACAACATTGGATGTCGTTACAACCAGTCGCGCCGTTTAAAGATCACTAACAACACGACCGCTACAATCGCGAGACCTCCCATGACAACAGGATAGCCGTAGCGCCATTGAAGCTCTGGCATGTACTGAAAGTTCATTCCATACACTCCCACAACAAACGTGAGCGGTATAAAGATACTCGACATCACCGTCAAAACCTTCATGACCTGATTCAGCTTATTACTCACGCTCGACAGGTACACTTCCAGCATACCACCCACAATATCACGCAGAGTCTCAACCGTATCGATAACATGCACGGTATGGTCGTACAGATCTCGCAAAAATACACGCGTCTCAGCGGTGACCAGATCCGACTCATCTCGTAACAACGAATTCACCGTCTCGCGCATCGGCCACACCGCGCGACGCAAGAAAATCAACTCACGCTTCAAGCGATGTACGTGCGCCAAGGTAGAGGAGCTTGGCGATTGGACTACTTCCTCTTCGAGAGCCTCAATCTCCTCTCCCAGACTCTCCAGAACGGTAAAATAATTATCAACAACCGCGTCCATGAGCGCATACGCGAGGTAATCTGCCCCTAACTTTCGAATCCGTCCCTTGCCCGCGTTCACGCGCTGACGAACGGGCTCAAACACATCCCCTTCGTCCTCCAAAAATGCGAGCACGTACCCCTTGCCGAAGATAATACTCACATGCTCGGCTCTGAGTTTCCTAACTTCACCGTTATACGTAATCATCTTCATCGCTACGAAGATGTAATCATCAAAATCCTCTATCTTGGGGCGCTGACGAGTGTTGGCGATGTCCTCGAGGACGAGTGGATGCAGACTATAGTTATCTCCAATGACCTGAAGCGCGGCGGTATCATGCACGCCATCGATAGTGAACCATGAAACCCCTGAGACATCTGAGGGTCTTCGCACCTCAGACGCTGCAACCGTCTTTGGCGCACTGGCTGCCTGCGAATCATATTGGATATGGGAGATGTGGACCGGTTCAGAGCGCGCCTCTCCTATGTACACGACAGTACCCGGGGCGGCTCCAGCGGGCTTCACACGGCGTCGAGAGGAATGTTTCATGAGGCACGCTCGTCGAAGATAAAACTGTTATGGCCTAGCAGAGCCGCGAAAACAGACAGGGCGCTTCAATCGCGGATCAAACCACATGCTCAACTCATAGCTCAAGCCCTTATACGTAACTCGGAACTGAGGCTTTGCTGGGGTTCCCAGGCTATGAATCGATGAGACATCGCGGCATATATCAGTGAGCACGCGCACACTCTGATCCCAGCCCTGGCGCAAATCACCGTACTCTCGCGGGCGCTCCGCAAAGGAGTCCATCATCCATGCCAAAGCCAGATTCGAATGGACTGAGATACGACGGTCACTACTGAGGGAGTACAGCTCCTCAACTGTCTCCTCAAAAGCAGGCCGAGATATAATCGGAAACACCACAACATCTCGCTCATCAATCACCATGTAATGCGCCGCGACTGGCCCACGAGCAAAAGACTGGAAACACCCGAGCGCGGCCATGGCGTGCCGAGTGTCTGACGTGAGGACATCCGCGAAGACATGATGCTCCTCAGTATCTCCGCTCCGAATGACACGCTGATGAAGAAATCGAACATGTATGTCGTTGGGGCCCGCGACGGGGTGCGCGTACCGTAAAGAGCCCACCGCCTCATCGAATATTCGGGTACGAAGCCGATTGAACACATACTGATCGTTCGGAGTAAATTCACGGGCGGAGTCAACAACTTCTCCTCGTCGGCCCATCCCAGCGCGACACACCTGCTCAAAGCTCTCAAAAAGGCCCCGATGATACAGCACTGGAGCATCATCCGGGACCGAATCCCTCCGACCACCTAGGGAGGAGCGCTCAGGTCGCTCCGCTCCCTCGTCGTTGTTTCGATAAAACGGCCCCTCAAACATCACTGAAGCATCCCCGTTGGCACCACCACAAAGCCTCTCAAAAGACTAGTATTCGTAGCCCGATGCCACCTTCTAACACAGGTCCTAGCTCGCTTTGAAAACAAAAGTCTATTCCGCCTCAAGGCCTGTCACTTTTCAAACGCCCTACCTTTGATAGTTGATGAAGTATTGTGATAGCTTAGCGCCACATTATTGGTCCTCAACAAGCGGAGTCAGCATGTCCACTTTTTCCCTCGATCAACACGGTATCTCCGTCAAAAACATCTTCCGGAACCTCGCGCCGTGCCGCCTGTACGAAGAGGCGATCCTCAACGAGCCCGAGACTCGCATCGCTGATACCGGAGCCCTGTGTGCTTACTCCGGGGCAAAGACCGGCCGATCGCCAAAAGACAAGCGCATAGTAAAAAATCCGGCCTCTGAGAAAGACATCTGGTGGGGAGCGGTCAACGTACCTCTCGAGCCGCACGTCTACGACATTAACCGTGAGCGCGCCATCGATTATCTAAACACTCGAGACACCCTGTATGTGTTCGACGGTTTCGCGGGCTGGGATCCGGCGACCCAGATCAAGGTGCGTGTCATATGCTCGCGTCCCTATCACGCGCTGTTTATGCACACGATGTTGATCCGCCCCACCCATGACCAACTAGAGAACTTTGGGCAGCCTGATTTCGTGATTATTAACGCGGGGCGCTTTCCAGCCAATCAACACACTCCGGGAATGACGTCCAAAACCAGCATCGACCTCAACTTTGAGAAGGGAGAGCTCGTAATCCTCGGAACAGAGTACGCCGGAGAGATGAAAAAGGGCGTTTTCACCGTCATGAACTACCTCATGCCCAAGCGCGGAATCCTCTCGATGCACTGCTCGGCAACAGCGGACAAGTCCGCTAACAGATCAAGCGTGCTCTTCGGACTTTCGGGTACTGGGAAGACAACTCTGTCAGCGGATCCCAAGCGTCTGCTGATCGGAGATGATGAGCATTGCTGGTCTGACACAGGAATCTTCAACATTGAGGGAGGCTGCTACGCCAAGGCTATCGATCTCACCCCTGAAAGCGAGCCAGATATCTTCCAAGCTCTGCGCTTCGGATCGGTGTTGGAGAATGTAGTGCTCGATGACGAAAACCGCAGGGTTCAATTCCACGACAAGTCGATCACTGAGAATACGCGCGGGGCCTACCCAATCGAATTCATCAGAAATGCTAAGATCCCCTGCGTTGCCGGCCACCCCTCGGACATCATATTTCTTACCTGCGACGCGTTTGGAGTGCTTCCGCCTGTGAGCAAGCTATCGCAAGCTCATGCGATGTACCACTTCATTAGCGGATATACCGCGAAAGTAGCCGGGACCGAGATGGGGGTCACTGAGCCCAGCGCTACGTTCTCTCCCTGTTTTGGCGGTCCATTTCTGGTCTGGCACCCGGCCAAGTATGCTGAGCTGCTCGCTCAACGCATGCACGATCACAAGGCAAATGTATGGCTGGTAAACACCGGCTGGAGCGGAGGTTCATACGGCACAGGCAAGCGCATGAAGCTAAGCCTCACTCGACAGATCATCGATTGCATCCACAGCGGCGAGCTCGCTAGCGCTTCCACTCAGAAAGACCCTGTCTTTGGGTTCGACGTTGTCACGGCCTGCCCTGGCGTCCCTGCTGAGGTACTAATTCCCAAGAATACATGGAAGGATCCGGCGGCGTACGACGCAACCGCTAAGAAACTGGCGACGTTATTCATCAATAATTTCAAGACGTATCAGGATGGCGTAAGCCCAGAAGTTCGGGCGGCTTCCCCGGTGGCGTAGCAGGCGCTGTGCGAGACGCACGACTAGCGCGCCATGATTAAGTGTTTGCGGCCACAGGAGTCCGAGGGTATTGTAAAAGGCCATGAGCTCCAAGTCCACCGCGTCTATTCTCAAGGATATCATCGCTCAGCCTGAGTGCCCCTCATGCGTTGTTATCACTGCCCCTGATCGCGTTCGACGCGAACGTTCACTCGAGTATCTGCTGCGGCACTTCAATAAGAGCACATCGAAGCCACTAACCTTCAGTTTTGGCGAACAGGGGCGAACAAACCCGGCTGTGTTTATTCGAGACCTCTCCGAGCCATCACTTTTTGAACCACATCGCTTCGCGGTCATGCGTGGGATTGAATCGGCGCGCGCGGCGGATACTGAACCAGTCGCGGACTTTATTAGCAAGGGGATCCCAGGCGCACATCTCTTTATAGTGGGAGCTTCGCTGCCGAATATTCCAACGTTTAAAAAGCTCCTCGAAAAGAAAGCGATTCACCTGACGCTTGAGCCCCTCAAAGGCGCCGAGCTGAGTCGATGGGTGGAACGAGAGGTAAAACAAGCTGGAATCTCAGGGGTCGACGATGCGGTGGTGGAACTTCTCCTGTCTGTCGGTAATGACGATCCCGAGGCGATAACACAGGTAGTGGAAAAATTCTCGATGTATCTCGGAGATCAGCCAGCGACGGTCGCCGCGTTGCGTTCCCTTGAACCCGGGAAGACAACCGCGAGCGACTTCGAACTTGCCGAATCCATGCTCGGCAAGAACCGCGCCGCGACTGAGACGCTTCTGGCCAAGTTGTTCGACCAGGGCTCTAGTCCATTTATGCTGATTGGGCTACTGACCAAGACGTTCGGCACCCTGCTGCGACTTCGCTTGCTGATGGATAAAGGCGTGTCTCAAGGTGACATAAAAAACGACCTTGGGATATCTCCATGGCTCTTCTCAAAATATCTACCTCTGGCCAAACGCGTTCCACCTCAAACATTTCTACGAGCGCTTTCAGCTCTTATGGTCGCTGATTTCAAACTCAAGGATAGATCGTTGGGGCCAAACGCTGTGTTTAGCTCTTTGGCGGCCGGCATACAAAAGGAACTGTAGTGCGAGTAGCAGTTCTTTTCACAGCCATCACGATCATCGCGCTCCAAGCGATGCCCTGTGACGCCGCGAGTAAGAAGACCACTCAGGCCAAGCCGATCCCCACACAGAAAATGAGAGATACCCGGGCCTCGGAATTTCACGCTCCAAGTCCGACATTCCGAGGATGGGACTACCTTGTTGAACGCTTGCGTCATAACGGCGTGAACGATCACGATCTACGCGCGATCTATAGCAGCCCGCGTATGCCATATTTCACTTTTGTACCCTTCAGCCTGCGCCCGCGTGAGCCTGCATCGATGTACTCTGGTTTTGCGAAGCCCAAATATCGGCACCTGGGAGCTGAGTTCATAACGCGGAGAAAGAGAGACTTTGATACGGTAGAAGCTGCTCTTAAAGTGCCTCGAGAGGTCGTGGCCGCGATCCTGGTTGTTGAGTCTCAAATCGGGAAACACACCGGCACAGAGATAATCGTCTACCGGCTCTCGAGATTAGCTTCGGCCAACGCGCCTGAAAACTTACGACACAACTACAAGCTCCAAAAGGCGAAGGATCGCTCAGTGACATTCGAGCAGGTGAAGAAGCGTGGTCGCTATCTTGAACAAACATTCCTCCCCGAGGTACCCGCGCTGATCTCAATCGCCAAGAGAAATGGGATCAACCCCCTCGACATGAGGGGCTCAAGCGCTGGGGCTTTTGGCATGCCTCAATTTCTTCCATCAGCTTTTATCCGCTATGGGATGGACGGCAATAAAGATGGCCTCATCTCTCTACACAACGAGGAAGACGCCATGTGGTCTACCGCGAATTACCTCGCGAATTTCGGATTTCGCCGGGATATCCCCCTTCAGGAGAAGCGCTCGATCATTTGGCGCTATAACAGGAGCAAGAGCTACATCGACACAATTATTTCGTTGAGCGAGGGCATACGAGAGGAAGCTCAAGTAAAGTCTCAGATTGGTGCGTACGACAGCGGAGCAAGGTTACAACAAGCTTCCAGAAAGTAACAACATCGCCACGGTGAAGTATAAAATCAGGCCCGCGACATCTACCAACGTAGCGACAAACGGAGCTGACGAGGTCGCTGGATCGAGGTTAAGTCTCTTGAGACCAAGGGGAAGCATCGAGCCAGCTATTGTACCGAGCGTCACTACACCCATGAGAGCAAAAAACACCGTAAACGCCAGCGCCAACCAATGATCACCGTAGGTATCAACGAATTGCGCCCAGATTAAAACACGCAGGAATCCAACCGCGCCCAACAATGATCCCAACGAGATCCCCGCGATAAATTCACGACGCAGAACGCTGACCCAGTCCTTGAGTCGCAATTCACCAACAGCAAGCGCGCGGATAATTAAAGTCGAAGCTTGGCTACCTGAGTTTCCACCACTTGAGATGATTAGAGGAACAAAGAGGGCCAGGACAACCGCTCGTTGAATCGCGTCCTCAAAGTACGTCATAG
>JAFMIS010000139.1 GCA_017853915.1 bacterium | reverse complement strand
AAACGAAAGCCAGAAGACTCAAGCGGAACGCCTCAAACCTCAGAATGAGTACTGAAATCATAAGCCTCGCACAAAAGTGATAAGTCGCTACATGCGCAGAAGTAGTGCGGGGCCTAGAATATGGGTAGCGCCTTACTCACAAGTAGGTGTTCCATGGCCCATTTCCGCACATTTTTAACGGCGAGCGTAGCGAGCTTCGTAAAAAATACGGACTAGATAGCAGAACACGACTGTCCATATCGAACAGTCACAGGAGTCGCTGGCAAAGGCAGCCCTCGTAGCTTATCTTGAGCGACAACGAGCACGCTTGAGCCCATGTTAAAGGTTCCGATTTTTTGACCACGCGCCACTGGAACTCCCAGGGCATGATCAAAGGCACGGATTGTCTTTTTACCCCACGGCGCTACATTTGTTTCGAGTGCCATGTAGGCCAGGGAAATTCGGCCGACATTGGTAGCTCCAACCATCACAACCGCCACAAGGCCCCGCTCCGTTTGAATATAGGTCACAATCCTCTCGTTCACAGCGAACAGGCCGTCTATTGAATGAAGCGCCCAATCATTGACGGGCCACAATTTTCCTGGAATATGAACGGTGCGGACAATCGTGCCATCGACCGGCGAGTGAATGTGATGAGCATCCCTGGGAGATAAATAAAAATTCCAGAGTTGTCCGTTGGAGAAAATATCGGCGCGTCCATCTTCCGCAAGAAGTCGACCTAACGAGTAGGTCCGCCCCTTAACTTGAGTGACAGATTCCTTGCTTACTATGTTCTCCACGCTCCTTAACATTCCATCGACAGGGGAAACGATTCCATCCGCGATCGGTCGCGCTTCAGGCCGCACATCGCGAGTGAAAAAATCGCCTATTGAGTGATACGCCCCGAGGGGCTTTGCCGCGACCTCGATATCGATGTCATAGATACGAGAAAAAATGAGAATACTCCAACGGGCAAGGGGTTGGGGTAAGGGAAGATTCGCGAGCTTCCCAAGAAACCAACTGAGATACGCCAGGGGAAGAAAGCGGAGTAATGCCATAGCGGAGACCGAGAAAACCACCAACGCGTCGTACCAACGACCGGAGCTACGCCGCCGCGGTGCTGTGAGGCGCGCAGGATTTTAAAGCGTTAATAAGATTGTCCACCGCCGCTGTTCCTTGGCGCACCACACTCTCATGAGTACGGCTTCCCACATGCGGAGTGAGGTGCACGTTATGCAACCCCAAGAGCGGATTATCGAGCTGCACCGGCTCAGGATCGAGAACGTCTGCTCCATACCCCGCGACGTGTCCGGACTTCACGCAATCCGCCATGGCGCGCTGATCAATCAGAGCTCCACGGCTCACATTCACAATGTATACTCCACGTCGACACATCATCAGTCTGCGCCGATTCAGAAAACACTGATTATCCCGCGTAAGACTCATGTGCACCGACAGGAAATCAACATGAGGAAAGATATCCTCATCTCGTGGCGCCCGAACTATCTGCGGGGGGTACTCAGAAAAAAGTGGGTGCGCAAAAACCTGAGACAGCTCGTCCAGAAACGCGGCATGTTGGGGCGACCACGAAGTATTGAAGACTCTGACATTCATGCCGAACGCCATCGCTCGCTTCGCGACTTCCTTCCCTACACGGCCGAAACCGAGAATACCAAGCGTTTTACCGGCCAGCTCACGCCCTGTCTGCCGCCGCCACTCACCCTTGTGCACGTTAGCGTTCTGCTCAGGGATGTATCGAGTAAGGCTTAAGAGAAGTCCAAATGTAAGTTCGGTTACCGTGGTGTGGTTCACGCCTGGCGTGTTAGTGACCCGTATCCCTAACTTTTCAGCCTCTGTCAGATCGATCTTATCAAGGCCTACACCATACTTACTTATGACCTTAACGCGTGGAGCCGCGGCCTGCAGCACCTTGGAGTTGAAGTCATCCTCACCACAGAGAAACGCGTCGAATTTTTTACCATCTCCGATATATGAGAGAAGCTGATCCTGATTGAGGGGCCCTCGAGCCTTTACGATCTCGTATCCCGTGTCCATCAGCTTTTTGACATGAGCACCCGGTGTGTCGATGAAACTTGATGTCGAAACTAAAACTGAAAACGTCATGAAACAGTCTTTGTACGTCTGGAGTTGTGCGCACAGGTGCTGGCAACCCCACAAAATGCTACGCAGACGCTACCAGAGAGGGGGTAGCGGATCAAGCTAACCGATCGTGAACTAGACGCTCCTCCAGAGCTTGAAAAACCTCGTCCTCTGAGGCGAAATCCTTAGTTCCAACCTCAAAAGTCATTGAAAATCGCAGGCATGGCCCAGCCTCATCCCACGGTACAGTAATGAGTCCGTATCGGCCAATAAGCATATCAGCCAGATGTTGAGCCGATTCGACGCGCTGCCCCCTAAAGCTTTCAGGGGCCTGCACATAGAGATAAAAGGTTCCCGGCGCTGGGCGGGCCTCTATACCAGCTCGGGAGAGGATCGACGCAACACGCTCTAGACGTCGCGCGTACTTCCTCTTATTAGCCGCAAGGAATTCCTGACACGAATCGAGGGCGTGAATTCCCGCCCGCTGAATAGCGATGAACTGACCATTGTCCGTGTTGTCTTTGACTAAACCAAAGGCCTTTACTAACGGAGCTCCTCCGGTCACAAACCCCAAACGATAGCCCTGCATATTGTAACTCTTGGAGAGCGAATAGAGCTCAAGAGTGACCTCTTTTCCACCAGGAATATGGAGAGGAGAGATAAAGTCTCCCTCAAAAACATAATCGGCGTACGCGGCGTCTTGAACTACTAAAAACGAATATTCATGCGCTAGCTGAACAACACGTTCAAAGAACTCCCGCGAAGCAACCGCGCCGGTCGGGTTGTTTGGGTAGTTAAGCAGCACCAACTTAGGACGCTCTCGCTTTATCAGCGCTTCGAACTGCGCGCTCTCAGGCATATAGTTATTCTTTGCCTCAAGTGGCAGCTGAAATAAGCGGGCTCCCAGCCACTCCGCGACACGCGGCAAAACCGGATAGCCCGGCGTGGTCGTAAGTACGGCATCACCTGGATTAACAAAAGCCAGGGGAATCTGCGCTAAAGCCGTTTTGGTACCCACGCAATGCATAATCTCTGTCTTTGGATCCATGGACAGAGAAAACGCTCTCTGGAGGTAGCGCGCCGCCGCGTCTGAAAAGGCCTGAATACCATTGCACGGGTATATTCTATTTTCTTTGACCCGCGCCTCACGGTCCAACGCGTGAATGATGCTCTCCGCGGGAATTTCCTCGGGCTCTCCGACTCCCATGTCGATCACCTTAACAGTGGGATTCTTCCGCATGAATTCCAACTTGGCGTTGTTGATCAGGGTGAATTTGAAGGTTTGCTGCACCTTCCCGAACTGCTCGCCACCAATTCGTTCCGCAAAAAGCTTCTGAACATCCATATGAGAATCCTCGACTATCTCCTCAAATCTCCGCGCACAGGCGGTGGCAAGCATAGCGCAACCTGGTGTGAACCCAAAGGGCTTCGGGCGGGGTTTTCCCCCGCTTTTTGTCGGCAAACCTCCTCATGAAGCCCCCGGCTCCGCCGTCGACTCAGTTAAAACGCACCTATTTGCTGAATGGTTGGTTATTTGCGGGGCCGGGGTTAAAGGGGTAATCTATGGTCGCACGGGATATACCGTGAGCTCGCGTATGAAGATCAGCTTGATCCAAACTGACATAGCCTGGAATGACCCCGCGCAGAGTATCGCTCGGTGCGAAACATTGACGTCTCAGGCCCTCGCCGCTGGAGGCGAAGTGTTGGTATTCCCCGAGATGTTCACGTGTGGCTTCTCCATGCCCTCGGGGGATATAGCTCGCCAGAGCGCCGCACAGGGGCTGAAGTTTCTAACTTCAGTTGCGCGCACAAACGAAGTGCACACTCTGGGATCCCTTCCAGAGACAAGCGAGTCCGGAGAGCTCTACAACACTGCTTGGGTATGCTCTCCAGAGGGCGTCAGGGCTTCCTATCGCAAGATCCACCTCTTCTCGTACGGCGACGAAACTACGTTGTACTCACCGGGAAACTCGTATACCACCACGCTTATAGGCGATCTTAGATGCTCTCTATTTATCTGCTATGATCTAAGGTTCGGTCATCCATTTATGGAACTCGCTCCCAAAACGGACGTTTTCTTCATCGTGGCCAACTGGCCGGCGACGCGTCGCGAACACTGGCTCACGCTCCTGCGAGCACGCGCGATTGAGAACCAGGCCTACGTAGTTGGGGTTAATCGCGTGGGGGCAGGAGGCGGCTTAGAATATAGCGGCGACTCGGCCGCTTTCGGCCCTGACGGGAGCGAACTGGGACGTCTTGATGGCTCTCCAGGGGTCTTAACAGTTGATGCAACACCAAACGTGGTAGCTTCGTGGAGGGACACCTTTCCTGCTCTCCGAGATCGAAAAATATCTGTATACAAACCCCTCACATAGCTACAATCGCACCGCCTATCATGCAGAAGATATCTTCCCCACAACCCCCTCCCCTCTCCGTGAAGACGAAGATTCTGCTGGCATCTTTTGGGACTGTAGGAGCCTTGTTCATAAGTATCATAGCATTGCAGGTAATCCCCTCCTCGCCCCGCGGAACTGAATTCAATTCGATAGAGGATGTACGTCGCGCGATGATGGAGCCTTCTCAGGAACCGGCGACTTCATCGTCAGCTCCCGAGGGGCCGGTATCCCTTCGTGCTATCATCCAATCCCACCCTGATGATTCTATTATTTACACCCTGAAACCCAATCTCGATCTCACGTTCGTGCGCGCTCGTGTGCAAACCAATTCATGTGGGATGCGCTCCCCAGAGCGTCCAATTAAGAAACCGGCAGGCGTCTTCCGCATCGCTCTCCTTGGAGACTCATTTACATTTGGATGGGGAGTTGAACAGCACGAAACATTCGCTCAACGGCTCGAAAACAACCTCAACAGAATCTCTCAAGGCTCGCCACGATTTGAAGTTCTCAATTTTGGCGTTCCCGGATACTCGACCTTTCAGGAGATCGCTCTCTTCGAGGAGCGCGGATTAGATTTCGATCCCGACGCCGTGCTTGTATATTTTGTGCAGAATGATTTTGGCATGCCATTTTTCATTCGCGATATTTCCGGCTCTGGAGGTATTCTCTCATCGATGAAGTTTGTCCAGCTGGGCAAACAGTTCCTCTCACCACAAGCGGTTGACGATCAGATCAAACAGATGGGGCTTGATCCGAATAGAGCATTCCAGAGGCTCGCCTCGCTAACGGCATCCCATGGGCTTAAGACCTATGTGACTATTAATCCCCGCAAATCATGGAAAAGCGACTTAAATAGACTCTATGCGCTCAAAAATCGCTCGGGCATACAGTTTATTCCTCTTCGAGAAGGACTTTTAGAACACATAAAACAGGATAACATTCCAGAGGCAGCCCTTACGCTCTCATTTGATCCACACCCTAGCCCAATTCGTCATAACATTTTAGGATCGTTATTAACGCCCTACTTTCTAGATGCATCCTCTTCATGAAACCGCGCTCTCGTCACATCCTCTCGCTAGTTTTTATTGCTGCATCCCTTGCGTACGGCAATACGGCTACCTCCCAACCAAAAATAGATCTGGATAAAGCATTAGACATTAATGAATTAAAGATCACGATGGCTGAAAACAGCCTTAAGGTGAATCCATCTCTCCGAACGCTCAGCGAATTGGCCTCGGCGTTAGAGCAATCCCTTAACTCTCGCTGCTTTGGAGATATGCTGAGAACCCTCTCGTATCAAGGCCCTCCCCAGGATCCTGCCTGTCTAGCACGAATAGACCGTCTGCTCGAGGTATACCCTAATAATCCAGTGGCGGTCTGCCTCCGCGACGGGATCGAAGCGCCCTCCTGTCGAAGCGCCTACCAGGAGCAACACCTCGTCGCATTTTCAGGTGGTTCCTCCTATCAAGACCCGGCCTTGAAAGTGGGGCTTTCGGAGAACGACTCGAAGAGATTGGGACAGCTTTCAGGGGCTCTTCAGGACGTTGATACCGCGTTTCGCAACGCCGCGAGCGATGAGCAAAAACTAAAAAGCCTCGAAGATGGGGCGAATTTATACGATCAAATATTATCGATTGCCTGCAAAGTGGCGGGCCTACGGTTGGACGAACCGGCGGACCGCAAGGAGGACAAAGAAGACCCCTCTATCCGGGATGTCCGCGAAAGACTTCTCAAGATCCCTCCTGCGCTACGAGGCGATTATCAGCGGCAACTTCTTCAGCAGGCGGAAGAGGAGCTGGCAAAAGCAAAGAATGACACCACCCAGAAGAAAATCATTATTCAAAAGATTAACGTGATTCAAAACCCCGACCAAAAAAAGACTCTGTCAGCGGCCGGCACCCTGCGTATGCGCGTTGTCCTCTCTCAATGTAAGGACTTCATAGAAAAATTCGAGAAGATACTACCCGACGCCCCCGCGCCCCCCTGCTACCGCGCCGGCTGGTACTCTCCACAGTGTATCAATGCTCTTAGAAATTGGCGTGCCTACCATCAGGAACTCTCAAAGAGAGTTGAAAAAAGTCGCCCCAAACCTTTCACGCCAAC
>JAFMIS010000138.1 GCA_017853915.1 bacterium | reverse complement strand
CGCTTGATTGGTGATACCTCACCGTTGCGTACGACACCAACGCTTGTGATCGCTAATCCTCGCGATGAACTGATCTCATTTTCAGGATTAAAAGATTGGATCTCTGACAATCACTTAGCACCAGGATGGCGCTTAGTGTCTCTGGAGCCACATCCCCGAACTCCATTTCTTGCCGGCCATATCATGATCGATGAGAGGTCGCTTGGAGCTTCTGAATGGGCTCACCTTACAAGCTTATTACGCGATTTTTTACGCCAGCACAGCTCGGCCGGAGACCGTTCACAAGTCTCGCAATGAGGGCTTATTTATGATGTGAGCGCTCAGCGCTCTCTTCGTCTGCCTCACCCAGATGATACTCACGAACTTTGGACAAAAGGGTCTTGTAACTCACGCCAAGGAGCTCGGCCGCTTTTGCTTTATTTCCATCGGTCAAAGCAAGCGCTCGAACGATCGCCTCTCCCTCCGCTTGCCTCACCGCGGTTGAAGCCACCTCCGACAGCGTCTTACTCGCTTCATCAAGCATCGAGAGATTCAAACAGATCTGGATGCCGAGGTGCTCAGGCTTGATGACATCTTCCGCGAGCAACACCGCGCGCTCGATCACATTTTCAAGCTCTCGCACATTTCCTGGCCAGCTGTAGGCCATCAACATATCCTCCGAAAGAGGGTCAAGTCCGGGGGGCTCCTTACCGTTGAGCGCCGCGAAATGCTTCACGAAGCCATCAACCAGGGCGGGAAGATCCTCGTGTCGCTCTCGAAGGGGGGGGATACCGAGCGTGACTACCGCGATTCGGTAATAAAAATCCTCCCGCATAGCTCCAGATTCAAGAGCTTCCTGCATCGATCGATTTGTGGCCGCGATGATGCGGGGATTCACCTTGATGTTCTTGGATCCACCTACCCGTCGAATCTCGCGCTCTTGGAGTACCCGAAGAAGCTTTACCTGCAGATGAGGAGGCATCTCTCCGACCTCATCTAAGAATACGGTCCCATGACTCGCCAACTCAAAGATACCTACTCGACTCTGTGTCGCGCCGGTAAAAGATCCAGCCTCGTGCCCAAAAAACTCACTCTCTAGCAGCTCTGCTGGAATGGCGCCGCAATTCACGGCGAGAAAGGGCTTTTCATGCCGCTCACTGTGGTCATGAATGTAGCGAGCCATCACCTCTTTACCCGAACCACTCTCGCCCAAAAGAAGAACCGGGGTATCAACCACGGCAACCCGACGAGCTTGGTTCAAGACCTTTTCAAGCTTCGGAGATTCGGTGATCAGACCATGCGCCGAGCGCTTACGCGACGAGCACGAGCGATCGACGATGCGATTATGTTGCATGACCTGGCGAAGTATTGAGGCGATCGAGCTAGGCTCAAAGGGCTTTGTGATGAAGTCGCTTGCTCCACTTTTCATCGCCTCTACAGCGACATCGATCGAGCCAAAAGCCGTCATGATAACAAATGGAAGGTGCGGGGCGGACTCTCGAATCTTTTTGGCAAGGTCAATGCCGTGCATACGGGGAAGTTTGAAGTCTGCTAGCACGCATACGAACGACTCCACCGAAAACGCATGCAGAGCCTCCTCGGCGCTCCGAGTCGCGACCACACGAAAACCCTCCCGCTCAAGAACCGCGGCGAGAACTTCGCGTAAAGAATCGCTATCCTCAACAACCAATAAAGAATCCATTTTTCCCTCGTAGGTTTTTTTTCACCCACGCAGGGACTATCGGCTAGTATGGCGAAATTATTGAGCCAAAAGGGGCCCTATGTTTTACCAGATCCAAAAGGGGTAGCACGCCACCTGAATCCTCAGGACTTTCAGTTGCCTAGCATCGCTCGGTCCTGACCAGGACGTAGTTTCACCAACTACTTAGGAATTACACCACACGCCACGCGAGCTCCTCCGCCTCCAAGGGGCGCCGGACTATCAGCATAATTATCCCCACCGGCGTGAATCATAATGCTTCGATTTCGCACATCAGCCAATGAGACCCCCTCAAGGTGCATGGTCTTAGTCGCGGTACCATCCCCAGCCACCTCAAGCTTTGGAAGATCTCCTCGATGCCCACCACCATGCGGTCCAAGGTGCTTCCCTGTAGCGAGCGGATCAAAGTGCCCACCGGCAGCGAGAGCCGCCGTCATCTTTCCATCCTTCTCTTTCGGGCCACAGTCGGGATTCTCATGCACGTGGAAGCCGTGCTCTCCCGGCACAAGACCCTTAAGGTTTGGGATGAGTACTAATCCATTTTTTGAATCTTTAAGGAGGATAGTTCCAACAGATGCTCCTACTCCCTGGGCATCCACTGCATTCATAGTAACCGTTACACTAGCACCTGAGGGTGCCGCCACAGCAACTCCACACACAGCTAATACATTAACTCCTATCGCTATTATTTTTCTCATTTCGCCTCCTATGCGGCACCGACAATCAAAGACCGCAACACATAAGGAAGAATCCCCCCATGCTTGTAATATTCTACTTCTATTGAGGTATCAACCCGTAGCTTCACCGTCACATCGTGCGCGGAACCATCAGGACGCGACACTACTAAGGTTATATCTTGGCCCGGAGTAATTCCGTTTTCGATCCCACGAATAGAGAACTCTTCAGTTCCCGTTAGTTGTAGACTCTTGGCCGTTTCTCCATTTTTAAACTGACATGGGAGCACACCCATCCCTATTAAATTACTTCGATGGATGCGCTCGAAACTCTCCGCTACTACAGCTTTCACGCCCAAAAGATTTGTACCCTTTGCCGCCCAGTCACGGGAGCTACCTGTTCCGTACTCTTGGCCAGCGAAAACAATTAAGGGAGTCTTCGTCTCGGCGTAACGCACAGCAGCATCGTATATTGAGAGCTGATCGCCACTCGGCTGATGAATTGTGACGCTCCCCTCGACACCCGGAACCATCAGATTCTTGATCCGCACATTCGCGAAAGTACCCCGCACCATCACATCATGAGACCCACGTCGCGCGCCGTAACTGTTGAAGTCTTTAAAGTCGACGCCTCGACCGATCAGATATCGTCCCGCCGGAGAATCCTTCTTAAATGCTCCCGCTGGGCTGATATGATCTGTAGTGACAGAGTCGCCAAAGATGGCAAGCGCTCGAGCTCCCACAATCGGTTTGGGCTTGGAGGGAGTTAACTCAAACCCCGCAAAATACGGTGGCTCTTGGATGTATGTTGATGACGGATCCCACTCATATACCACTCCGGCGCTCGCAGGAACCTCATCCCACAGCGGATTTTCCGCTGTTACATTGCCATACAACGCTCGATACATCTGAGCATTAAACGCCTGTGGCATCAGCGCCGCGATCTCCTCGGCTGTCGGCCAGATATCTTTGAGGAAAACGGGCTTTCCCTGTCGATCGTGTCCGATCGGCTCGCTCGCAAAGTCAATCCGCACAGTTCCGGCGAGCGCATACGCGACCACAAGTGGCGGACTCATAAGAAAATTCGCTTTAATATTTTGATGAACGCGCGCCTCAAAATTTCTATTTCCTGAGAGCACCGCCGAACCCACGAGGTCATTCTTGGTAATGCACTCCTCAACCCTTGGATCAAGAGGTCCGGAGTTGCCGATACAGGTTGTGCATCCATATCCCACCGTCTGAAAACCAAGCGCGTCGAGATGCGACTGAAGTCCTGTTTTCGTCAGGTACTCCGTCACCACCCGTGAACCAGGAGCAAGAGATGTTTTTACAAACGGCTTCACGGATAAGCCCTTCTCACCCGCTTTCTTAGCCAAGAGTCCTGCCGCGAGCATAACGCTCGGATTTGAAGTGTTTGTGCACGAAGTAATCGCCGCTATGAACACCTCACCGTGGTGAACCTGAACCTGGATTGCATCCGTCGTATCACTACCAACTCCACTCTTTGGAACTGCTATTGAAAAAGTTTTTTCCAGATCGGCCGCGCTCTTGCCATATCCACCCTCCGCTATTGGTTTTGTAAGCAACGTGGTAAAGGTGCTTTTTACTCTCGCAAGCTCAATCTTATCTTGTGGTCGTTTCGGCCCAGCGATGCTTGGCTTCACCGTCGAGAGATCAAGATCAAGCAGATCGGAATACTCACACTCTCCGCGCTTCGGTATTCCGAAAAGGCCCTGAGCTTTGCAGTAATTCTTAAAGGTCTCGACATGCTCCGGGTCTCGACCGGTCGCGAGGAGGTACTCGCATGTGCGCTCATCTACCGGAAAGAATCCCATCGTTGCCCCGTACTCTGGGGCCATATTCGCGATCGTAGCGCGGTCAGTCACCGGAATCGACTCCGCGCCCTCACCAAAAAACTCTACGAATTTGCCTACCACTTTTGCCTGGCGCAGAACATTTGTTACATGCAAGACCAGATCGGTCGCGGTCACACCGGGCGAAAGCTTTCCGTGCATGTGAAAGCCAACAACGTCGGGAGTCAAGAAATACACCGGCTGACCTAACATCGCAGCCTCAGCCTCGATACCGCCAACGCCCCATCCAACCACCCCGAGTCCGTTGATCATAGTAGTATGGGAGTCAGTTCCTACGAGGGTGTCCGGGAAGTACGTTCCGTCCTTTTCAAGAACACCCTTTGCTAAGTACTCAAGATTTACCTGATGACAGATACCGAAGCCCGGCGGCACAACACTGAAAGATTTAAACGCTTGCTTGCACCACTTGAGAAACTGGTAGCGCGATTGATTACGCTCAAACTCAACCCCCATATTCAGTTGCAATGCGTTCGCGCGATTCGAGTAGTCAACTTGCACCGAATGATCAATTACGAGATCGACTGGAACAAGGGGCTCGATAATACCTGGGTTTTTACCGAGTTTTTTTACTGCGGCACGCATCGCGGCGAGATCGACTCCGAGTGGTACGCCGGTAAAATCCTGCAACAAAACCCGAGCTACAACAAACGGAATCTCAGAGACTCTCTCTCCCTTGGGTTTCCAGGAGGCGAGCTCTCGAACGTTTCGCTCCTCTACTCGTTGGCCATCAAAATTTCGTAATACCGATTCGAGCACAACACGAATTGAAACTGGCAATCGCGATATTACGCCTAGGCCTGCCTGCTCAAGTGCTGGCAATGAGTAATACTTGGCTTTTTTTCCGGCCGACGTGGAAAACTCTTGAAGAGTGTTAAAGAGATTATGACTCATAGCGAAGCCTCACCTGGGGGATAGTTTAGTGTTTCTCAAAAAGACTGTGACAGGGTAATAGCCTTTTTCAAAAACACTATAGTTGCGCCACAGATGCGGCGCCAAGCAACAAATAACAATTTGCAAAAAAAATCAGGGCGTCCCGAGGCTTTTCACTACAGACTGCATACCAGCATGAGCCTACAGTAACGGTCTCAATCTTTTTGCATAGTACTCTATAGTCCAGCTTTTACACGGGCATCACCCTTTTGCACAATAATCATACCAGAGCTCAGAGTCGGTTGCCCTGGGGCTCAGCGCAGAGTAAGGTCTAAAGTCATTAATGGACCTTGACCACATACTATTCCTCGCCGCCACTCTGAACCTTATCGGCGACCTATATCAGATTCTAAAGTTTAAGGGTCTCTTACCTCGCTGGATTTTGGCATCAAACCTACTAGCGTTGAGCTGCTGCGGCCTCATCAAGTGGCTTAGGGTCGAGAACGCGGGGTTTATCTCTATCGTAATTTTAGTCGCCTATGTTGGTGTCATTAAACTATTCGGGAGAAAAGGCGCACCTGGACCGAAGGCGCCGAGCCCTGCGACAAAAATTTTGATCGCGACGAACATCGCGATGTTCCTTTTTCAAGTCAGTCAGAACGCTACTGAGGACCCAGACCGACTCATAGCTGTAGGAGCTCTTTTTAGCCCGCTTCTGCAGGAGGGAGAATGGTGGAGGCTGGTTACCGCTCAGTTTATTCATCTGGGCGTTGCTCATCTCTTCTTCAATATGATGGGGCTTTGGTTCCTGGGACCGATGGTTGAGAGGTTGTTAGGGTCTTTCCGATTCATTCTGGGGTACCTGATCTGCGGGGTTGGCGGCATGCTCGTCGCGTGGGCGGTGGCTGAATTTTCACCGACACCCACCTACATTATTCTCATGGGCGCATCAGCTAGTGTTCTTGGACTGGTGGGACTCCAGGCAGCTTTTGCCCTTCAGGTCTTTCGGGCGACTGGAAGCATCGGAGCTAAGGCGCAGCTCTCTTCGATGGCTCAAATCATTGCCCTACAAGCAGTCTTTGATTGGATGGTTCCTCAAGTAAGCTCGACAGCTCATGTCGGCGGTGCTGTAGTGGGCTTCATCTTAGGGATGTCGGCTCTAAAACCTAAAATGTGGTAATTGATAAGAACTCTCCTCGGAGGGTGCACCGATGCAAACCCTGCGTTCTCGTTTTACAACGGGAAGATTCACAAAGAGATCAGTGAGGAACAAGAAAATCTTTGAGGGGTCCTTTGGAGGGCGCCCGGGTCGGGCGCTGAAACGCCACGAATGACCGCGAGCGCTCGTCGTTCGCCTCACATCTGGCGGCCGGACCGGCCGTCTAAAATTCTTCTCGTAATTTTTTTGTGGGATTATTAAGTGGCGGAGAGTGGGGGATTCGAACCCCCGATACAGCTTTTGGGCCGTATAACGGTTTA
>JAFMIS010000137.1 GCA_017853915.1 bacterium | reverse complement strand
ATCTTCCCGCAACGTGCCTTTGCCGCCCAGATAATCGGCGTACACAATCGAGAATACAGACCAACGATTGACTCCAAATAATCGAGATCGAAATGACATCGCTTCCAATTCATCAAGATCGAGAAGAAACGAAAAAATAGGATACGAGAACGAATGTTCCTTCGGAACCGCCCGCCAATGAGCGACCTCTCCATACGAGATAGCCGACCGCGGCTCAGACTCCTGGTAGCGCTTAGGCATATGCCACCACTGGCTCTGACTCCCGCAGAACTGGACCCTCAGCAAGACTGAGCCCAAAGGCATGAGTTACGTCGAGCGCGGATTGCACCGCGTCTTCATGAAATCCATATCTCATGTACGCTCCGCAAAAATACGTGTGCCGATCACCATTAAGGGCTCGAATCGCTGCCTGACTACGAGGCGATGCAGGGGTATAGATCGGGTGTGTGTACTCCACCTCATAGAGAATCTTTGCGGGATCAATCTGATCACTACAGTTAAGAGTGACGAAATAATTCCTCCTCGCGTGAAGCCGCTGCAACGTGTTCATGTAGTATGTAATCGCAACCGGAGAATCAGCGTGCGCGCCAATTCTGCGCCTATAATTCCATGCCGCCCAGAGCCTCTTATTCGGCGCCAAAACTGATGGGTCAGTGTGAAGAACTGTGCGATTACGACTGTAACACCACGAGCCCAGGGCGCTCCGTTCTGCTTCACTGGGATCGCGGAGCAAGGCGAGTGCTTCGTCCGCGTGAGTTGCAATCACGACTTTATCAAACTCCTCTACGGAGCCACTTTGATGATGAAGAGCTACACCCTGCTCACTTCTACTGATGGAATACCCAGATGCCTGGAGTCGCATCTCACCATGAAAGCTCCTGCGGAATGCCTGAATGTAGGCGTGGCTCCCCCCGACAACAGTCTGCCACTGTGGACGAGTACGAAGCTCAAGCATCCCATGATTATTGAAAAAGGTAAGGAAGGAGAGGGCTGGAAACTCAAGGGCGTTAGAATCAGGAGCAGACCAAATTGAGCCGATCAGGGGAGCGAGGTAGTGGTCGAAGAAAAATTCGCTTGTGCCTAGCTTTTTTAAGTACTCGCCCAGCGGCACCTCGCCCAACGTCCCATCGCGCAGATCGCGTAACGCTATCCGATTGAAACGCTGCTGCTCAATCAACATGGAGAGAAATTTAGGATTAAAGAGATTCGAAGGAGATCGAATAAACTCGGCAAACGATGGCCCCATATACTGAAGACCGGTTTTTTCACATGAAAATCCGAATGACATGTCGGAATCTTGCCGTTTGACGCCCAGTTGATCGAGAAAGCGATAAAAGTTTGGGTAGTTGCGCGGGTTGCACACGATGAACCCCGTATCGACGGACAACTCTGGATTGAGCGGATCAGCTACCACACGAGTATTTGTGTGCCCTCCAACGTATGAGTTCTTTTCCAGCATGGTCACCCGGTGCTTTCTCGACAGCACATAGGCTGCCATGATCCCGGCGACCCCTGCTCCTACCACCAATACGCGTAACGGCTTCTTCTCTACCAACATCTGTCCACTATTTTTTCATACACCGGATCCGGCAACATGCGCGCTATTTTGAGAACCCAGTTGAATGGGAACGGGAAGGCTATCTCACGCTTCCGACGCGCAATACCATCACAAATAATCTTCGCGGCCTGCTGAGCATCTACCAAAAAGGGCATGCGAAAATCATTTTTATCTGTCAGGGGTGTCTTAACAAAACCGGGATTGACGATCGAGATCGTAATCCCCTTGGTCTTCAAATGGAATCGAATACTTTCTAAGAAGTGAATCATGGCTGCTTTGCTGGCACCATAGGCCGCCGCCCGAGGCAGCCCACGATACCCGGCTAAACTTGCGACTGGCGCTAGATAGCCGCGGCCCCGACCGAGCATTCCCGGCAAGACAGCCTCGATACACCGAAGCATTCCCCCAAAGTTTAATTGCATGAGAGAAAGGTACTCGTCGCTATTAAAAGCCTCAGGAACGGTGAAAACATGGGTGCCAGCGTTGGGAATCGCCAGGTCGATGGGGCCCATCTCCCTCTCCACTCGCGCGACTATTTCCTTCATCTGCGTGAGCTCGCACACATCCCCGGGAAAGCACCTCACCTCACCATGAGCGGACGGGATCTTGGCCTTTATAGACTCTAAGACATCACCCCGACGCGCGGTAATCGCGACTCGCGCTCCCCGAGCCGCCAACTCGAAAACTAGGGCCTCACCGATACCGCTACTGGCGCCGGTCAGCCACACACATTTTCCCGCTACGTTGAATCGTTTCATACGTCTCCAGTAGCCTCGCTGGGAGGTCTATGTCGTTACTCAATCCGAGAAACTATAGCTCCGGCATGACGGAGTCACAACTCTTAGATCTGACAAAAACGCCTGCGGAAATGGGGACGATGTCCCCATGATGAGAAAAAGCAAACGACTTACGAAAAGGGATATGCTAGGGTCTGCTCAATCGAAGTTGACCTACGAGTGTGGTCAAACGCTGACAGATTAAATGGTGTAGCATATGGTTATAGTTTCAGCAAAATCCGTCCGTTGGATACTTATCACGTGCGCGGCATACTTCTTCGTGTGTGGGCTCTCAGCTCTCTATGCCCCGTGGTTGTGGCTCTGGTCGGCGGGTCTCCCAACGGCAGTCTCAACTGAGCTCGGATTGGCGTTCGGAGTGGCAGGCACGTACCTGTGCGCTTTTGCCGTCGGTTGCCTTATTGCGAGCCTAGATCCTCACCGACACAGGGGCTTGATCCTCACGTTGTTTGTTGGAAATTTGCTCGACTTCATCACCACACTGCAAGCTGTTGTGGTCGGATCTCTCCCAATGGTGCAAGGCTCTCTTTTTATCGTGGTAACGGTCTTGTGGTCGACAGCGCTACTTGTCGCATGGCTATCCAGCGCACATAGCCAATAAGACACTGCCATCCGTGAGAACCAGCCGATTTCGGTTAAGCCTCTGAGAACGACATTTCATGATACCAGCTATTGCTGGGCGGCTCTACGAAGGTAGTTCTTGAGTCGTATGAGGGCTCGCGAACGAATCTGAGAAGCGCGCGATTCGGTTACACCAAGGATCTCCCCGATCTCCTTGAGATTTAACTCTTCATAGAAATAGAGACTGATTACGAGCCTCTCCTTTTCTGGTAGGCGATCAAGAGCGCGCGCAATCAGGGTCACTTTCTCGTGGCCGAGCAACTTATTTAGAGGATCTTGCCCTTTGCTTGCCAGCCAATCCTCTGCGTGAAAACGCTCCTCACCGTGGCCAAATCCGAGTTCCTCGAAACTAAGCATCACGATACTTCCGACCTCACCCAACAGACCCTGGAGCTCCTCAATGGTGACGCCAAGCTCCTCAGCGACTTCCTCATCACTAGCCGGTCGCCCAAGCTTTTGCTCGATACGGTGGTAGGCCATTTCGATACGGTGAGACTTGAAGCGCAGAGAGCGCGGTAGCCAATCCTGCGACCGAAAGCTGTCGAGAATCGCCCCACGAATGCGGAATTGCGCGTATGTGCTGAAGTTTGTCTCGTGCTTCGGATCGTATTTCTCAAGCGCGTCTACCAGACCAATAATGCCTGAGTTCAGCATCTCCTGTAGATCGATGTCCTTCGGCAAGCGCCCCGATAGACGATGAACAACTCGTTTAACGAGAGGCAAGTAGCTACGTATTAACTCTTCCTTCTCGAAATCATCGATATTTCTGTAGGCCTCTACGGCCGAACGTTTTGGCTTAACCACCGTGTATCTCCTCGTAGCTCGACAGAGCTTTAATCACTATTCCGAAGGTAATGCCAATAACTGCTGTGGCAAACAGACACCTGTAAATTATCGTTACCGTTCTCGCTCCAGTTTGAATGCCCCCAACAAATAACACGAGGCATGCCGCCAACATCGTCAGGCCGCACAAAACTTTCAAAAATCCGTACGCGCCTTTTCGTACAACTTTTTTAGCAGGTTGCTTCTTTGCCATACGTTGATAACTCTAAAAGCTGGCGAAAGAAAAACTGCATTCCTCCTTTCACACGATTCTTACGAGCATTATCAACGAGTCGCGCCGCCATATCTGAAATTCCACGCGCCGCTTTCGTCGAAGGAAACTCCGCCGCTAACGGCCGTCGATCCATAATGCATTGACGAACCGTCTCATCACTCGGAATCCAACCAATATACCGAGTCTCTACCTGCAAAAACTTTGTTACCGCATTCGACAACGTATTAAACGCGACTTTGGCATCTGCTTCAGTCGAAACATCATTCACCACTACAGAAAATACTTTCTCCCCATACGTTGAACTTAAAACTTTGATCAACGCGTATGAGTCAGTGAGGGACGTTGGCTCTCCAGTGATCACGCACACAATCTCCGCGGCTGCACTGTTGAAATACATTACGTCGGAGCCAATTCCCGCCGGGGTATCAATGAGGAGAAAATCGAATTTGTTCGCGATCCTCTCGACCTCCGCTAGCAGCAACATCTTCTCGTGCGACTGCAAGCTTTGGATCTCCTCAATACCGCTGGCCGCCGGAATAATTGTAATCCCCCCCGGCGCCTGTAAAAGAATATCGTCAAGAGAACAGTTCCCCTTGAGCACTTCGTGAAGGGTCCCTTTCGGTTGGACGCCAAGCAGCACGTCCACATTAGCGAGGCCAAGGTCCGCATCGAGGACAAGCACCGAAAAACCCTGTGCTGCCAATGAGATAGCGGTGTTTACCACGGTATGGGTCTTTCCAACTCCGCCTTTACCACTGGTAAAGCTTATTACCCTGGTAACCCCCTGATTGCTTGATGTTCTCTCTACAGTATTCACGTAATACACCCCGTACAAAACGCCACCATCCGATAGTCGGTGCCTCAATTTTGATTCACTTCACAACCCAATTGGCTCAGATAACTTCCTTACAAACGACACAAATTCATATACCCCTGTTTGACCCTAGGAACTCCCTACCCCTCACCGATCGCGACAACCCCCAGTGACTGAACTTTAGTGTTAGCCGAGATTTCGTGGTGACTGAGCACCGCGTATCCCGGAGCGAAACGGTCGACGAAATTAAATATTGCGGGGCGGAGGTGCGAGGGAGCAAGCAACACTGGAGTTTGTCCGATCTCTCCAAACTTTTCCGCCGCGGTCGCCAATTTATTGATAAAAAGTTGCGCTGTGCCAGGTTCAAGAGCCAAGAAGGATCCCTCATCCATCTGCTGAAGCGCTTCACTCATCGCGCGCTCTAACGTTGGGGTGAGGCTTATAAGTGGCAAGATCCCATCCGGAGTCGAATATCTGGCCGTAATAGCTCTCCCGAATTTGCGGCGCACGAACTCCGCCAATTTCTCCGGGCTTTTTACTGTGGGAGCCCAATCAGCTAATGTCTCTAACACCGAGCGTAGATCTCGAATGCTAACCTGCTCACGCAGCAGCAATCCAAGCACCTGTTGGAGACCTCCAAGATTCATTACATTGGGCACCAGTTCCTCTACAACCTTTGGAGCCACTTTAGCCAAATTATCAACGAGATGTTGCACCTCTTGACGACCTAACAGCTCGTGCATATGACCACGCACCATCTCTGTGATGTGGGTCGTGACAACTGTCGAAAGATCAACGACTGTATAGCCAGCAAACTGAGCTCGTTCTTTATCATTTTCAGAGATCCATAACGCGTCAAGACCGAACGCCGGCTCTTTCGTTGGGGTCCCTGAAACAGGAGAGCTGACATTACCTGGGTCCATAGCGAGCAAGTGATGCGGTTTGAGTGTACCGGAGCCAACGACAGTGCCTCGCAACATGAAGCGATACTCGGTTGATTTGATGCGCACATTATCTCTGATATGAATTGGCGGAACGATGAATCCGTAATCGAGGGCGAATTGCCGGCGAATTGAACGGATTCTCTCGACTAAATCGCCGCCCTCCACTATCTGCACCAATTCGAAACCAACTTCGAGCTCTAATGTATCGACAGCCAGTAATCCCGTTACTTCTTCGGTGCTGCCGGGCTTAGGTCCAGTGGATTCAGCTTCCTTCTGAGCATCTTCTACTTTCTTGCGTCTCAACTCCTCCGCAGCTCGACGCTTCACAAAACCGAGCACCCCGGTGCCCGCCGAGAGCGCCATAAAGGGCACAAATGGGAGCCCTGGCAGCATCGCCATCGCGGCCGCAACCGCTGATGTCAAAAAGAGAGGTCTCGCGCTCTGCCCCAGCTGCCCGAGAACCTCACTGCCAAGGTCATCGCCTGAGGCAGCGCGCGCGACAATCAAGCCCGAAGCGGCTGAGATGATGATCGAGGGCAACTGCGCCACCAGCCCCTCACCGATCGTTAATATCGTGTACGTCTGCGCGGCGTCTTTCCACCCCATGCCATGTTGAAGAATTCCTATCAACAAACCACCAACAACGTTAATAGCGACAAGGAACAGAGCCGCTATCGCGTCTCCCGCCACGAATTTGGCCGCTCCATCCATGGCTCCATAGAACTCTGCCTCCTGAGTAAGTTCCTTGCGCCGTGTGCGAGCCTCTTTATCTGTTATGAGACCGATGTTGAGATCTGAGTCGATCGCCATTTGCTTACCGGGCATCGCGTCCAAAGTAAATCGAGCCGCTACTTCAGCGATACGAGAAGAACCTTTGGTTAATACTTTCAGGTTGACCAGGTTAATACATACG
>JAFMIS010000136.1 GCA_017853915.1 bacterium | reverse complement strand
GGAATGCATCGAATCACCCGTAACGTTTATCATTCACGCCACCACGGCGGCCGGGTCGGCCGCCCTAAAAAACGCCTCCTATTGGCTCAAATAGTGCTTTAGGCCCTCAGAGAATCTTCCGAAGATCTCATAGAGACTGAGTTCCACGGAGGAGCTTATATGGCACAACAGGATTTGGTACCCCTACCTATACTCATTATCGACGATGTGGATTCAGCTCGAGCGGTATTGGCGGACATGCTACGCGAGCTCGGTTTCTCCAGCTTTCTAGAGGCCCGAAACGGTCGGGAGGCCCTTGATATTCTCTCACGTCATTCCGTAAGGATGATATTTTGCGACCACATCATGGAGGAGATGACGGGACTCGAGTTTCTTCACAGTCTCAAACACCTCGATGCTGATGTGAAAGTTCCAGTTATATTTGTGAGCGCTGTCGGAGAGGTCTCGACCGTCGAAGACGCAATCGAATCAGGCGCGGCTGACTATCTTGTGAAGCCGATTAGTTTCCGAAAGCTCCGTCGTAAGGTTGAGGAAGCTCTCCACTCGCGTGGCCCCGCAGTTGCCTCAACGTACGAGATCGGATTTTAGCTCGACATTCGAGCCAAACTCGAATTAACGCGCTGAAAAATTCTTGCGGATTACTCCGCTTGAGGCGAGTCCAACATTGCTCGACCTAAAGCGTTTTCCCCGCTTCGACACCTTGACGGTATAGGAACCAAGCTGCAGTTCACTCATTGAGTACGAACCATCCTTAGCGGTTTTGACACTTCGCCGAACGCTTGGATCATTACGTGAAACTACAGAAACTTTGGCTCCTTGAATTCCGCGCGAACCATCACGCACATACCCGAATAATCGCGGCAAACCACCTGTGCTGAGCGCGATTTCGACCGCTCGGCGCGCGTCCGTGATACCGCCCGTTAACGTAGCCCCCTGCAACGACGCCAGAGACTGCACAGTGCCAAAAATGATTGAACGAACCTGAGTCATGGATAGTCCGGAGTTCGCCGCCGCGACCAGAGCGACTATACCCGCCACATGTGGACTCGCCATGGAAGTGCCACTCAGGTTCTGATATCCCGAGTCCACTAAGTCCCTCGGATATGTACTGCGAATATCAGACCCAGGCGCGGCAACGTGCACTGAATTCGCTCCAAAGTTAGAGTAACCAGCTAATTGCCCGGAAGCATCTGTAGCGGCTACGGAGAGAACGTTATCGAGTTTAAAATTGGCTGGGTACGAATCAACCGCATCATTATCGTCTCCGTCGTTACCCGCCGCCGCGACGACAAGGATGTCATGATTCCGCGCTCTCTCAACGGCTCGATACAAGGACCCTGAGTATCCCCCTCCTCCAAGCGAGAGGTTTATCGCCACTATCGGCGCCCCTTTTTTCTTGAGATCGGTGACGTAATCTATGGCGCGGGTGATACTGGAGGTATAACCACCTCCCTCACTATCAAGCGCCTTCACCGCGATAATCTGAGTTCCCCAGGCCACACCCGCGACTCCCAAGGCGTTATCACCACTAGCAGCCACAATACCTGAGACATGAGTGCCGTGCCCATTGTCATCTTGAGGATCGCTATCACCATTGGCGATATCATATCCATGAAGATCATCGACAACGCCGTTACGGTCGTCATCCCGGCCGTTTCCCGCTATCTCTCGCGGATTCGTCCAGATGCTTGAGCGAAGATCCTCATGATTGAGATCAACGCCTGTGTCGATGACCGCTACCAGAGCATTTGGCGAACCTATCGACAGATCCCACGCATCCGTTACGCGGCTACTATAGATGCCCTGCAGCCCGTACTGTACCGATAAAAGGGGATCGTTGGTTTGTCGAAATGCCCACACCCTTCTATCCTCTTCCACCCGTTCGACGTTAGCCCGCGCGGCAACCGCGCGGGCATCCTGGTGGCTCATCCGCATAACTACTGAGTTGTCATTTGGTATACGAGAGAGCTGTTGATAGCCGAGATCGGATACCGTTACAGCCGCGAGCGCAAGGCTGTCTTGCGCCGCCTCTTTTTTGAAGCGAACGATATAGCGATCGTCGTCAGCGTAACTGGTGGACGAGAAAAAGATCGCTGCACAAAGAAGGAAAGCCGTTACTATCCGATCAACATATGACCGGCTCGCGTGCCCCTTTCTGTCGCACCACATTTGGCTCATACGGGGCCACTCTCTGCCTAGACAATCTTACGCGGCTGGAGCTGAGCGAGCCTCCCGTCGAGCGCGGATGACCTCAATGACCCCAGGGAGTATAGAGAGTATTATAATCGCCAGAATCACCAATTTAAAGTTTTTCTGCACTATTTCAGCTCCTCCAAACAGGTAACCCCCATACGTGAAGAGACCTACCCACACTAGGGCACCCGTTATGTTGTACACCGCGAACTTAGCGTATGACATCGTTCCCACCCCGGCGAGAAAAGGAGCGAAGGTGCGCACGATCGGGACAAAACGCGCTAAGACAATGGTCTTAGAGCCATATTTCTCAAAGTATCTGTGAGTACGAGCGAGGTACTCGGGCTTAAAAACCTTGGAATTCTTGCGCTCAAAAACCGCTGGGCCCATCCGTCTCCCGATGGCGTAATTGACAGCGTCGCCCAGGACAGCGGCGATAAAGAGTAGGATCGCTAGAAGGTGGACATTGAAAGCCCCCTTGGTAGCAAGCGCCCCAGCGGCAAACAACAACGAGTCGCCAGGCAAGAAAGGTGTGACGACGAGTCCTGTTTCACAAAATACGATCACGAATAAGATTCCATAGGCGAGCTGCCCATACTGAGAGGCAAGCTCCGCGAGATGCTTGTCGATATGAATGATGAAATCCACAAGCTTATAGATAAAGTTCATGTCGTCTCCTTTACGCGGTACTATAGTGATGTGCCAAAGTCCAAGCCAGTAGAACGGGCAAGGGTTTTGCCATACATCTCTATAGGTTATTGTTTTGATTCGCCTCCGCGAATCGATAGCGTTCTCCAAAAGTCCGTAGCGAAATCTAGGGTTTTGGAGAACGCTATAGTACCCCAGGATTTCACCACACGAGGCCTCTCCGCACCAGACCCAGCTCACTCGTCATAACCGCCCATGGGTGAGAGTATACTATGTGTACTCCTCCGATGCGGTGCCACGCAGCACAGGGCACTCTGCCTTAAAAAAATTAGAGGGCTGAGATATAGTGCTGGTACGAGTGGTATTCAGCACGCCCGTGCGATTTGTCTGGGTTCTAAACGACAACCCTGTCAACATCAGCGTCTTGGGAAGCCGCATCCATACTGAGGTGCGACGCCTTCTCTTCGAGCGCCTTCACAATCGCCACCTGGTTCTTTTGCTTGGCCCAATCGAGCGCTGTATGACCATCTATATCTTGCAGTCTCAAATCGGCGCCCAACTCTACGAGCTCCAAAGCTGTCTCCATATGACCATTTTTGACCGCGGCCATTAGCGCCGTCGTTCCATTTGGACTTTGTGCGTTCACTTCAATCCCCTCGTCAACAAGGCGGCGAATCGTATCGACATCGCCTGAGGAAGCAGCCCGCATAAAGAGGGTCCAGAACGCCCCCTGCACAGCCCCCTGGGATTTGTGCTCCTTGACCTCTTCTTCCTCTTTGTTCGAATCGGCTTTAACCATTCCAGGTTCGATTTCGATCTTTTTAATTCCAAACAGAGACTGAATAGTCATATCGCTTTCAGCTTTCGCCCAACTCTTTGCGCTCCATCCCTCGAAATTAGCGATCTCTGCATCGGCCCCTAATTCTAGTAGCATCTTTATCACTTTACGATCGCGGCGCATGGTGGCATGGAGTAGTGCCGTATTACCGTTGTTGTGCGGCATATTGATCTCAGCACCGCTCTCCACGAGCAACTTGACGGTGTCTAGGTGCCCCTTGTCACAAGCCTCGAGCAAGGCTGTCGATCCAAAACGGTTGCGACGATTAACCTTGGCACCCTTGGAAATAAGCAGCTTCACCGCGGCATATTCCCCCCGACCCGCCGCCAGCATAAGCGCGCTCGCGCCGTACTTCAATTCGCAGTCAATGTCGAAGCCGGATGCTATAAGCTTACTGAGGCCCTCAATATCGCCGTTTCGCGCCGCCGCTATAAGGCGCTTCTGTTCTTCTGTATAAGTCATTCCCATCTCAGTCACCTGTAGTTGAATTACAGATTTGTCTCAGTGATACAGGTCGACAGAACCTAAGAGGAACATGAGCAATAAAATCGCTTTAGCAGCCTATGAAAATTTTACAGCTGGGATTTTATGGGATAAGTGCTTGTAATTGCTGATGGCTCTGTGTGTTAGAGGCTACCACAAATTTATAGGTTAATTCCCCAGTTCCACACTTAATAGGGGCCCCTGTCTCATCAGTAACCATCCCACCGGCCTCCAATAGAACAGCCATGGGCGCCGCGATATCCCATTCACGGTGAGTCGTCATACGAATGATAGCCCCATCGAGCTCTCCTGAAGCTACCTTGAGAAATGCCAAACCAGAATCCATCATTGGAGACGCCACTTCGGGGCGTCGACACTCAAAGTTACGAATGTACACACGCCCGCGACCTGGTTCCGTGGCTGAGGAAACGCGGAGTGCCTCACCATTGCATTGGGCGCCTTTGCCTCGCTCAGCAGTAACGAGAAGTTTGCGCGCGGGAAAATACATGACTCCATAGGTCGGTCGATTGTTTTCGACGAGTGCCACAAGAATTGAGAAATCATCTCGTCCAGCGATGAAAGAAGACGTTCCATCGAGGGGATCCACCACCCATACCCGTGAAGCCTTTTTCAGCGTCGCGACATCATGTGGAGATTCCTCCGAAAGTATCGCGTCACCTGGATAGAGCGTAGAGATTCCACCCAACACGATAGCATTCGATCGCATATCAGCTTGGGAAACAACGGTGCCATCATTTTTTGATGTTACGTTGAGGGATTCTTCTAGAGTATGTGAGCCGGGCCAGAGAGACAAAAGCGCGTCTCCAGCTTGTTTAATTATCGAAATAAGACTAGGTCCTCTCTCTGACATACCAAGTGCTGCGTCTTAAAAGTTGTATCACCTATCGCTGGAGCTCTCTTGGGAGGGAGATTACCACGGGCCTCACGTAACTAAACGCCACACTAATAGCCTATTAATTCTTTAGGGGGAATCGTTATTGTTCACCAGCCCGCCACGACATTGAGCGGAAATATCTGCCCAGCGGCGGGTGCTGGCAACAATCCTCCTTGTCGATACAGGGCTGCCTTGATTGAATAACCGCACTTCGATAGCACCAAGACTCACTCTCAGAAGCTCCATGGAACTAGAATCGCTTTCAGCTCAGAAACAGACGCAACCTTGGGTCCGGATTAGCGTGCTCGTGGGTCTTCTTATCTGTGTATATCTCGCGCAAGCGTTTCATATCTCTCAATCGCCCCGAGCTCCTGGCTCCTCTGACTTCGACGTCTTCTACCTTGTGGGCCATATGTTTTGGAGTGGTGAACTCGCTGACGCGTACCAAGGGAACCTGCGCGCGCTATCGGGTGAGATCTATCCGGGGCTTCGATGGACATATCCCCCTCCCTACATTCTTTTTGTGGCTCCTCTCGCGTTGGTACCAGAGTGGGCAGCCTATTTGATCTTTATGGGGCTCTCGTTAACTGGGTATGTGGCGATGCTATACGCCATAGGGGGACGAAATTTTGAACTCTCGCTCCGCGTTAGCATCCCTGCTATCAGCGTCTCCCTCGCGGCCGGACAAAATGGCCTCGTATTTGGAATCATCATCGCCGCGATTCTTCGCGCCGTTTCCACCATGCAGGGCTGGTCCGGTCTTGGGCTAGCTCTCTTGATGATGAAACCTCAGCTATTTCCCGTCGCGTGCGCGTACGAAATCCGAGAGCGACGGTGGAACGTGTTGGTCATCGGCTTGATCGGACTCGTAGTCCTCATCTCTTTAGCTACTGGTGTTATGGGCTCGGCGCTCTGGCGGAGTTTCTTCTCTACGATGGAAGAGACAGGTCAGCTACTCATCGCTGGCAACGTGCGGCTTGCTCGAATGATCTCCGTGTACGCGTCGCTATGCTCGCTTGGCGTGAGCGCGCGCTATTCACTCATTATCCAATCAATCGTAGCGCTTGGGATCTTGTATACAGTCATTATTCATCTACGTCGTCGTGCCACCCTTGGACAGTTGGGCCTCGTAGCTTTAGCCTCTCCCCTACTCTCTCCGTATGCCTATGACTATGATCTGCCAGTGGCTCTCGTCTCAGTTCCTTTTCTCTGGCCACTCTTCCAAACATATTCTCGGAGCCGCGAGCGAGTGCTCTTCCTCTCAGGTCTTGTGATTCCCGCGGTGTGGGGCCTGCTTGCCGAGTCGATACTACCCGCTGTGCCCCGTTTACTGGACGCCTCCAAACCACCCTGCGTCATCACACTCTCAGGCTTGGTGCTCCTTATATCTTTCGGCACTGCCGTCCGAGTGGTGCTACGCACCCCGTCCAGTGCCCCATAGGAAATGGCCTTTTTATAGTCTACGTAGGGCTATTCCAGCCCAATAACTACTGTAAATCCGTAGGCTGTCCGCCCCCATAGGCTTGGCCCGCTGCGAGTTTATCTTACCTGAAGCACTCTACCCCTTAAGCCAGATGGGAGGGTGTGAGTCTATCGTTCCTGGATGACATGCTATGAAGTTAAAGATCGCAATTTCGATTTTTATCGGCGGATTCATCGCTCTTTGTACGCAGAACGCGCACGCCCAGAGTTCGATATCAGTCTCTGGAGAAGTACTCGCCTCCACACCGTGTGAGCTTGTACCTCCATCGGAT
>JAFMIS010000003.1 GCA_017853915.1 bacterium | reverse complement strand
TATGCCGATATGCATGATGATGGCCGCAAGTGCTGCCAGCAAAAAATTAGTGGTCGGGCCGGCGAGTGCCATAAGCGCGGCTCGTCGTGGATACCTGATTTGCCAGAACGGATCGAATGGAGCGCTACCCCAACCCCACATCGTATGAGTGGTGAATAGAGACAGGAGTGGCATGACAACTAACCCAAACGGCTCTCGGCGGATATGTGGTAGGGGATCTAACGTGACCTGACCACCGGCGTACGCGGTCGGATCTCCTCCCCATTTGGCGACCAGCGCATGGGCAGCCTCATGGCAGACCGTACTGAGCAGGAACGCCACATACCAGAGAGGAATTAAGGCGATGAAATCTGAGGGCATATTGTCTTCCGTTTAGGCTAATGTATCTCACCCAGAGGAGATCGAAAACCTACCCACCTTGGTTTAGATGTACGAGATTTGGTCTTAAGGGCGGATAAACACGATGAGACAGCGAGTCTACTTCACCGATATGCTCCCTACGAGGATAGCAACGATGACTGGCTCCCCGGGAGGGACTCGAACCCCCGACAAGGTGGTTAACAGCCACCTGCTCTACCAACTGAGCTACCGGGGAACGGGAGCGACCCCATCATTCTCTGAGGCTCTAGGAAAGTCAATACTATCGGTCAACTAACCCCCTCACCCTGCTAATAAAAATGGGTCCGATAGGGCTGAAAATGGACTTTTGGCACCTTTCTCGGGGTCTCTAATTAGTATCAGCCCCATCTCTAGATTGATGAGACTGTCGGCACGTTCTGCGGCCGCCAAAGGGCTTATAAAGGCCTCTTAATGGGCGCTCTGAGCACATAGGCGCCCGGGCCGGGCGCCCTCTCCAACAAACATTCGGTATCACGATGTGGCGCGCCTCACGACGATGCCATCGCGACGCGGACGGTCCAGCCGCCGTATAGAATGAGAAAGTCATGCCGCTTATTTTTACAGAGATCCTGGGCGAAATTATCACAATCCCTCTCCGAACAAGCGCAATCTTCCATCAGCAGCATATGATCGGCAAAATACATGGGATAAAAGTGGTCGCGCCAAACTACACAAACCAGGGGTAGTCCAAACAGCCCTGGACCTGATAGAACTATCGCATGGTAGACTCACATCAGCGCAACTCGCCACCCTGCGAGGGAATCTTTCGACTTCAACTACCAGGTATCCCGGCGCTTCATCTTGACCTGCCACGGCTACGATTGGACTACCTGAAAAACGATCTGGGCGCGGGATTTGTCGTTTTTCTTGTGGCCCTTCCACTTTGCCTGGGTATAGCGCTTGCCTCCAATGCCCCACCACTAGCCGGTCTCATAACAGGAGTAGTCGCTGGGCTTCTTGTAGCACTACTCTCTGGAAGCGAGCTGAGTGTCAGTGGCCCCGCGGCAGGTCTTACAGTCACAATTATCGCTACTCAGCAGAATCTAGGAAGCTTCGAGGGACTACTGATCGCCACGATTCTTGCAGGTGTCACACAGATAATTTTTGGTCTTCTGAGAACCGGCCTCCTGGCGGCTTTCTTCCCCTCAAGCGTCATCAAAGGGATGTTGGCGGGCATTGGTATCATCATCTCTGTTAAGCAGATTCCCCTAGCCATCGGCTGGCGAGGGGACTTTAACCCTGAGGATGGCATCTTTTGTTTTCTATCTCCGTTTTGTTTGCATAGCTTTTTCTCAGCTCTGCCAACACACATAGAGGGCATTAGTTTTGGAGCTCTGCTCATCTCCGCGGTTTCGATTTGGCTCATACTATCTTGGGATACCTGGCGATCCGCAATCCCGAGTCTCCGCTCACTACCAGGCCCCCTTGTAGCGGTGCTCGGGGGTATCATTCTAAACCAGATATTCTTATTTTTACTCCCATCCCTTGCCCTCTCAACTGAGCAGGGACAACTAGTTTCAATACCCCCTATCGCTGGACTATCTTATTTCCTCTCAAACGGGCCCAGTTCGTTTCTTTCATGGCTACAAATGCCAGCGGTATGGTCTTCAGCTTTTGCCCTAGCCCTAATCGCGAGCGTTGAAACTCTCCTGTGCCTTGAGGCTACAGACAAACTCGACCCGATGCGCCGGGTATCGAGACCGAATCGCGAGCTAATTGCTCAAGGCATAGGAAATATCACCGTTGGCTTCTTGGGAGGCATCCCGATGACCTCCGTGATCGTTCGTAGCAGCGCGAACGTCTACGCGGGTGGTCGAACACGTCTCGCAGGCGTATTTCATGGTCTATTTCTCCTCACAAGTGTACTCGTCATGCCCGAGATTCTTAATTCCATTCCATTGGCCGCTCTCGCGGCGGTGTTAATCGTGGTTGGTTACAAGCTTACGCACATCTCGCTGTGGAAGCAGATGTGGAAGGACGGGTACGATCAATTTCTTCCCTTTGTCGTGACTGTCGCCGGCGTAGTTATCTTCGATCTCCTCACCGGCGTAGCGATTGGAACTGTAGTCGGGCTTGCTGTTGTGCTTATTATGAACCACCATGCCGCCTTTGCAGTCGTTCAGGATGAATCACATTTCTACATTCGATTTGCCAAAGATGTCACATTTCTGCAAAAAATCGCTCTCAAGCGAACCCTCGCGCAACTGCCGAGCCATTCTCAAATAGTGATCGATGGCGGAGGATCCATGTTTATCGACCATGACATTCAAGAGCTACTGAGCGATTTTAAAGACGCCGCGATAATCAGGGACATTCGGGTCGAAATGCGTAATATGCCGGCACTGAGGTTTGATCTCTTCGCGGCGCTATCACACACGGAGAAATAACCATGGATTCATATAAAAGGCTTCTTCTAGCTAATAAGGCGTGGGTTCATGAAAAATTGACTCTTTCACCCGGGTTCTTCAGCGATCTTGCCAAAGAGCAAAAGCCCGAGTTTCTCTGGATTGGCTGCTCGGATAGTCGTGTCCCAGCGGAGGAGATAACAGGAACCCAACCTGGGGAGATCTTTACCCATCGCAACATCGCCAACCTCGTCAATCACACCGACTTTAATCTTCTTAGCGTCCTCTCATTCGCCGTCGAGCACCTCAAAGTGAAACATGTAATCGTCTGTGGTCACTATGGATGCGGCGGGGTCAAAGCCGCGCTCTCGAGTCATCGATACGGGGTACTCGATGAATGGCTGCGCCAGATAAAAGATGTGTATCAAGCGAATCGAGACGAAATTTCTTCGCTCGTATCTCTGGATACGCAAGCAGACCGACTCGTTGAGCTCAATGTCCATCAACAACTCAGGAATCTTTTAAAAACTAATATTATCCAAAAAGCATGGCATCAAGACGCGCGCCCGATTCTTCATGGATGGGCCTATAGTATGAGCGATGGGCTCCTAAAGAGTCTCTGCAAAATTGAGCCCGGCAGTCCCATCGAGGAAATCTACCGATTCGACTTTTAGCAGATACCTCAGCTCAGATCGCGCTTCCACCCCTACTTCCGACGCGGAGCACGTTGTCCACATTTCTGTTTATCAAAAAAGGGCAGTTGAATTTGCAATGTGTTGGCCGACAGCTTCATGGGAAGTGACTGAATAACATTCAAATTTTGTATTATCTCCTGGGGCACGTTGTTACTCGCAAGCTCCGTAGAGAGGGAATCATCTGAGACCTTGTTGAGCACCCGGTATGCACCGCCACTAACGTGGACCACTTGGTAAAAATATACACTGTCGGGAGATACACCCTCATACTCTGATTGGTACTTCGATAATATCTCGTTTGTGTCTGAGATCTTTTTTCTGTCACACGAATTAGTGCCCTCGCCGTCTTTGCAGATTGATATGACGAAGCTCTCGTCGGGAAGAGGAACCTCAACTACCGCGCCATTCTTTAAAAGAGATTCCCTCTGCTTTGCTCGATCCAAAGCCAAGGAGATTTTGGTGTGATCCGGCACTTCCTCAGGCATCTTTTCCGAAAACTCCGACAAAATTGATTTCGTGATCTCCTTCCCCGATTGAAGCGATTTAATTGAGAGTAAAAATTTCGCCTTGTTGTCGTATTGTGAGTCAAAGTTGATCGCATCTAAATCACCGAACATGCACCGTGTCGGGAAGGTTAGCTCGACTTTCTGAGGAATCTTTCCGGTGTCCCATGAGTTAGCATGGGCTGATGGAACCAAGAGAGCGAACGCAGTGACGACCGTCTGCACAAACTTTCTCATAGCTTTTCTTCCTTTACTTTGAGATCCCTCGACTCGCCAGCTCCTCTTGGTCAGTGAGGTCTCCGGTCACTATACCATCAGCCACAATCAGATGTTCATCTCCTCCATCTTGATCCGCGATGCGCACGTTTAAGACGCGTTGCTTCGTCTGAACCGGGAGCTCCTCCACGCCCTGCAGCGGGTAATACGATCCATCGCGCGCTAATAACAAGTCAGTCGGAAGCAGATCCTTCGCCTTGACAAGCCCGCGCTTAGTAGCCATCGGATGCCCCTGGGTAACGACCACAGAGGCTCCATTCGAGGTAACTTTGAGCATCGCTGGATTCTCGAATGATTCGATCACCTGCTCTACGGTGTGTGGCGCTCCCCCACCCGGATTCATCAAGCTATCGCCAGCTTTTATATCCGAAATAGCGCGCTCAGAGCCGTCCGAGAGAAGAATCTTAGTAGCTGGATCGAAACATCCCGAAACGCGGTAGTATGCACAGGTCCAGCAAACGGTCTTCTTATCGACTCCCTTGATATAGCTGTCGATAGCGCAGTGGTCCTTGTCGATTGCCTCCTGAGTACACTTCTCCCCCGTACCGTAACCCACGAAATCATCCAGGGTCATGTTCCCTTGTAGACACACATAAGAGCCGTGATGCTTCCCATACCTATTCGTCACATTTACATCCACATACCTGCCCGTGCCTACTGGATTCGGGACCCCCAAGCAACAGTTTGATTTCCCGTAGTTCTTCGCACCACAGGAGCGACCACAGCTATCCGGTCTTTTTCCAACACAACAATCTGGGTTTCCATACGCATCAGCCCCGCAGAAACGCCCGCAGCTGTCCTTACCCCCCGGACAGGTACACTGCTCCGTGCATCCTAAGCCTCCTGCAGGACCTGTATCACATTGCTCACCGGTATCCACGATGGTGTCACCACACCTTCGAAGCGAACAGTCTGTGCGACACTCCGCATCTTTTTTGTCTGAGTTTTTCTTGCCCTTGTCACACTCCTCATTACCTCCATCAAGTCGGAGAATGCCATCGCCACAAAACGCCTTCTTGCAGGTGGGTAAACATGAATCAGTTGCCTCGGGATTGCCGTCATCACACTGCTCTCCAAGATTTTTCACACCATCTCCACAGTACGGACTATAGATTGCCAAGCAGCTTGATGAGCAGGTTTTCTTATTAAATACGGTCTTGGGCATTAAGGGCTGGCCTTGCGGAGGAAATGTGAGGGTCTGAGCAAAGGCTGTTTTATCGCATTGCTCGCTGGTCTGATTCACACTACCGTCGCCGCAATATGGGGCGATATTTTCGATACACTGGTTTGAACAGACACGGTAATTGGCGGCTGTGCCAGTCAAAGTCCTTGAGTACCTTGGAGTTCCATTCACCACATCGCATTGCTCGCCTGGATCCAGGATATTATTTCCACACGGCCCTGAGCTAAACGGGTTACCATCATCACTGTCACTTTCGGAGATTCTTTGAGCCAAAGCCTCCTCGCCAAGAAAAGGGAGGAGGTAAGTGATTCCGGCAGCTACTGTCAAAAACAGGCCAAGGCTGAGGGCTCGAATCGGTCCCTGCTTGATTCCTTGGTGAGGCGAGAAGAGATAAACTAACATCATGCTAGACCTCTGCGAGAACTTCGTAAGGAAAACGTTTCCCTTGTATCAGAAGGTCGGCCCTCTTCCATGAAACTTGATTGTTTTTTTTCGTACTAAGCTTCGAAGTCACGGCTATCGATCGCAATTGCCGAACCTAAACCCCTCTAACATCAGGACTCTATATTCCACTACACAGGCTTGTCTTTTTACTGTTTCTCCTCGGAGAGTGCCTTTTTAAATGAATCTCTTAGCCTCGGTTGAGTTAAAGCGAGTACATGGGTGGCAAAAACGTACCTGACAACAATTAAGTATTTTCTTCTCAAGATACTCCGCAAGAGTGTCGAAGTCCATGTACGGCATTTTTTTGGAGGCTTTAATGCACCTCTCCCGTTTCTTGCGCGCGTGCGTAGCTGTCACTGCACTTGTCACCGGCGTGTTTGCCACGAGCGCATTTAGCCAAAAGGTTACGGAGGATTGTGTCGATCTCGGGTGTGGATGCGGCAATCCTCCTCCGTTGGTAGGGCAAGTCCCTGGTCCCTGCGGATGCGGAGGGAAATCATTCGACTCCGGGTGCGGATGTGGCTCCAAAGAGACAGACGTGGGATGTGGTTGCGGAGTTTTGAGAGATGCTTATGGGTGTTGTCCAGGACTAGTCTTTGACTCTGCAACTCGGATTTGTAGTGTCTGCACTACCGGAATATCCTCAGGTATCGTGAACTTTGAGGACAACAACCTTAAGGAGAATGATCGAATTGGATCAGAGCCTCTCGGGTCTCAATTGTGGCAGAAATACGGGATTAGGTTTGATGCAATACAGGGTGGCGATTTCGTAATCGCAAAGATTGCTGAGGAGGGCGATCCGACTCCGTCGTTTGAAGCCTGGATGTCGATATTGTGCAAGGGAGAACCGAAGCGAAACCGAGTCTGTAATGGGGGTAATGTCGGGACGAAAGTTCTCTCGATGACCAACGCAACACATACCCAAGATGCTGAGTTTAGAATCACCCTCATGCAGCCAGTCGCCTCACTCAGTTTTGACATCCTTGATATCGATGGCGGTGAAATCTGGAAAATCCAAGCCTTCGATCAATACGGAGCTCAGATCGGCAATCAGCAGGTAACGAAGAGCGGCTACGGTTCAGACTCAGGAAATAATCGCGCCGAGAATTTTAAAGTCAGCACTGCTGGGCGCTTAATCCAGTCCGTGTTGGTCAAGGGGCATAAGGACATTACGATCTTCGGTTTTGGATTCGATAACTTTGTAACAGGGCTTAAACCGTGCGATCCGATCACTCCGACTGCCACTCCGCGTCCCGAGAGCACACCGACTCTGGTACCTGCAACACCTACTCCAGGGAACCCGTGCAATGAGGGCTCACTATGTGAGATTTGCGCACCGGGTGTCCCGTCAGGAGATCCGACCTGCGGGCTCGGAGTTTACGTTCTGGATGCAGCTACTGGTACTTGCAAATGCGTATCTGGATCCGGTGGAGGAGGCGGCATTGGCAACTGTCCAGATGGCACGCCACGCAATGTCAACAAAGACTGCGGTGAATTCCCTTACGTGAACAGAGGCGGATGCTGTGAATGTGGTGACGACGGTGGTAGTTGCACAAACACCGGGGGAACATGGAGTAACGAATATTGCAAATGCACCTGTAGCGGAGCGCGCAGTCGGTTGAACGGAACCACCTGCTACTGCGAGAATCCTAGCGAAAAATACTATGACGATATTGATAAATGCAAAGACCCTCCTGAGTGTGATCCGATTTGTGAATTCGAAAATGCGCAGCACGATTGTCAAACGTTTTTGCCTGAACCGCCAGAGTGTCAAAAGGCAACAGCTGTTCCGACAGAGGTGCCGACAGAGGTGCCGACTGAGGTGCCGACTGAGGTGCCGACTGAAAATCCAACAGAAGCTCCAACAGAGGTGCCGACTGAGGTACCCTCTGAAGTGCCAACGGAGGTGCCCGGTGAGAACCCAACAGAAGCTCCAGGTGAAGTAGCAACTGAAGCGCCGACGGATAGCTCCGCTGACGTTTCCAGCGAGGCAGGATCGGAGGGGCCAACCGATAGCTCATCAGCAGTTTCAAGTAATGGAGGAACAGAGGGTGCGACCTCTGATGGAGCTGCCGATACTTCCAATCCTGGCTCAGAAGATCCGGCGCAAGGTGGTTCTAACACCTCTGAAGCACCTGCGGGCACCAGCGAGGAGCCTAGCAATTCAAGTGATAGTGGTTTCTTTGATTGGCTCGGGTTGTAAAACGTCTGAGCATGAGGCGCCCGGAGCCGGGCGCCCTCCACTATGATGAAATTTTGTCACTGCCCCAGGACGGGCATTATGAAACTGAAAGCACGCTCCGCGCCGCGAATGCCCGTGAGAGAGTAACATCATCGGCATATTCGAGCTCTCCACCCTTTGGAATTCCCTGCGCTGGTCGTGTCGCTGAAACTCCAGCGTCAGCCAAGAGCCGTCCAATATAGAGCGCCGTCGCGTCGCCTTCTACCGTGGCGCTTGTGGCGATAATAACCTCTTTGATGGGCTCAGATTTTATTCGAACCATCAATTCTTTAAGCTTCATTGAATCCGGGCCCTGCCCTCGAAGCGGAGCCCAGAGCCCATGCAAAACATGATACGATCCCTTGAACTCTCCTACCCGCTCAATCGCTACAAGATCGACCGGCTTCTCTACCACACATACGACGGAGGCATCACGGGCAGAGTTCTTACAAACCGAACACAGCGATTCCTCGCTCAGAAAGAAGCATCTATCACATAAACGTACCTGCTGCGCCGCCGTGCGCAACGACTCCCCCAAGGAATTCGCGAGGTCCCTATCATTTGCTACCAAGTGATACGCGAGCCGAGTCGCGGTTTTTTCGCCTACTGAGGGCAGCTTAGCTAATTCCTTAATCAATTTTTGCAGCGCTGGAGGAAAAGACAACATACTCACTCACACTCTCGTTAGAAAAGCCCCGGTACCTTCATTCCACCCGTTACTTTGGAAAGCTTCTCTTCTGTTTGAACTCTTATCTTGGAGAGCGCGTCGTTAGCGGCGAGGCGAACCATATCTTGGAGCATCTCCACATCCGAGGGATCAATCGCTTCCGGCGCGATCGTAACATCCAACACCTCATTTTTACCGTTTACGCGGAATTTCACAGCGCCACCGCCGGCACTCCCCTCGACTTCAAGGCCCTCAACCTCAGCCTGGGCTCGCTGCATATCCTTCTGCATCTTCTGAGCTTGCTGCAAGAGTCCCTGCATATTACCACCTGGAAAACCACCGAATCCTCGACTCATGGCGAACCCCTCTCTGAACAATTTCACTAAGAATTCTTGACCCTAACTTGCTCTACCTTGCTACCCGGAAATATCTTCTGCAAACTCTGAAGAGCTGGATGCGCTTCAATCGACTGTGCTTGTTGCGCGGCCGTATCGCGCGCTGCTGCCACAGCGCTATCGGCAGCCCCAACACCCTTTTTAAATGTCACCTTCCAACGCTCCGCACTTGGCTGACCAACGAACGCGGCGAGCAGCTCTCTCATCTTCCCCTCTTCCCGTGAAAGGCTGTTCACTGTGAATTCAGGGCCTGTTCCCTCTAGTAGCCCGGCTTCAAAACGCACTGGCTTCATCCTTTTTAAATTCTCAAGGAGTATCTTGCCCCCTTTTTCACTCACATGGGCGAGAAAACCAACCCAGTCGAGAGATACTCCCTCAGTTGAGGCGCGTGTTGGCGCCTCAACAGGCTGAGCAGACACCGTATTCGAAGCTTCAGCAGAGAGCTTCTCTGTGTGCGCGCGAAGCTGCGGTGTAGGAGCAGCGCTCGCTTTTGCCGCGGTGACGTGCCCGCTCGTCGATACAAGCGCCTGCCCCACCAGCTCCCCTATCTCCTGAACAGGCAGTCGTGTCGCAAGACGGACCGTGAGCGCCTCAAATCCATACCGCGAGTGAGAACCGCGTAAACATCTATCAGCCCCCTCACGAGCGAGATCCCAGAGATCCTGGATATCCACGACATCCAGGGGCGAAACTAAGCGCAGTATCTCAACGACAGAGTCTTCGCTCAAACCAAGGGACCTTAATCGACCCTCCCCACCGAGCTTAGCTATAAAAAGCTCGCGCCAAAAATTAGTGAACTCCCTCAAGAGAGTCGCGGGGTCAATCCCAGTAGAAAAAAGATCACTGACTGACTGCAGCACGCCTGGCACATCTCGCTGCACGATGTGCCGCCCCAACGTCACCAACGCCGCTCGCTCCACTGAACCCAGAGCACGACTCGCTTCCGCGGCCGTAATCGCTCCGTCGCAAAATGTTTGAACCCTATCGAGGAGAGTTTGGGCGTCGCGCATTGAGCCGTCAGCAAGACGGGCTATCGCGGTCAACGCCTCCCGCTCAACTTTAATCCCCTCACTCGCGCATACCTCTACCAGTCGCGCCTCAATCACATCGACACTCAACGATCGAAAATCGTGCCTCTGGCATCGAGAAATAACGGTCTCAGGTATCTTGTGTATCTCGGTAGTAGCGAGAATAAAGACGGTATTGGGCGGTGGCTCCTCCAAGCTCTTTAATAGAGCGTTAAAGGCAGAGAGGCTCAACATGTGAACCTCGTCGATGATGTAAACTTTGTAGCGATATCCAGGTGGAGGGAGCGCCTTAAAAGAGTCCATCAGGTCTCTCACATTGTCGACGCTGTTATGAGACGCTCCATCGATCTCGCGAATAGCGAGGCTCGTTCCGGCGCTAATTTCTCTGCACGTTTCGCACTCCTGACACGGCTTTGCCTTTTTTGTGGCTTGGCAGTTTATGGCTTTCGACAGAATTCTTGCTACAGAGGTTTTGCCTACACCGCGCGGGCCAGTAAACAGATACGCATGCACAACTTTGTCGCGGGTGATCGCGTTGGAGAGAGTTCGAGTTACATGCTCTTGCCCGCTCACTGTATTGAAGCCTGCGGGTCTATATTTTCGCGCTAAAACTAAGTACGACACGGCTATACTTTTTCACAAAAAACTATGACGAGAGGATACCCCCTCTTCTCGCCAAACACACTAGAAAGTTTGAGAAAAATGGGGGTGAAGCATGCAAGCATCAACTCCCAGCCTACCGTAAGTCTCACGAACATGGCGGCTTTGAGAAACAAAAGTCAGATACAAAAACCCAGATACAAAAACGACGACTGGTACGCATCACAGATGCATGTGGTACGGTTGCTACCTTCCGGTCCTGGCCGGGTTCCCACACTCTCTCGCGCGTTCCAATCGCCGCAGCCCAGCAGTATAACCATCCTGCCAGCCCCTGTCACTCATACGGGAACCCAAGCCTGTTGGAAGAGATCGCTGCTGCATGATCCATCAGCGTGTGCGGCATTATGCCCCAGAGCCAGGCTATTTAGTGTCGCATTTTCAATAGATTAGGCCTGTTTTGACCTGGCACACCTCCTGCTCTGAGTGATGGCATGAAGATTACGAAAACTATCCTCATTGAAATCGCCCATCAGATAGTCGTCGGCAACCCGTATTGGGGACTCGCTCTATTGAATCGATACCACGTACCAGTCCAGCTACGACACGCGCTTCAAGAGAGATTCCGCGCGCGCGTGGGCAGCCAAGCTCATGCTTCATCAATCGCTGCAGCGTTACTTCAAGGAAGCTCTCTCCAGGAGCTCTCTCCAGAGAGCGTGCTCGCGGTAGGCTCGCGCGCTGTGAGGCCCTTGCCGGCTCTTCCGCGACCCCGACAGCGCGCAAGGGTATCCCGAATCTGTGCTCGAACAACTAGACGGGCTCACGCCCCCGCACCATCCAGCATGTTGTGTCACGGTTGGAAACGCGCAGCTAACCCCTCTCGTAAGCCCGTTGCTCTTCATGCCATTTAAGAAGGTAGTCGTAGGCCTTGGTAAGAACAACAAACGATGAGCACTCAGCCGCTTCGCCTTGCTTTTGAAGATCAGGATGGCACCGCTTCACTGCTTCTCGATAAGCATATTTAATCTCATCCATCGTAGCCCCGGGTTTGAGACCAATTACCTCTAAAGACTCAGCGTATTCGCTCGGCACATCGGAGCGACTAAACATATCCCACCTAGGGCGCTCCTTATCTCGCACGCCCTGCCGTGATTGCAAGCTCCATCGCCTGCCCACGCGGAGCGCACCAACAACCAAGACGAGTCCTACTACAGCCGCCAGCACCCCATTTGTAGGATATCGCAGGCCCACACCAGCAGACACACGCGCCATAGCAATCAGCGCGCGATCCCACCCAGAACAGGTCTCAAGGACCCCCTGGTTATGCGGTAGCGAGCCCGCCTTCGCAAACTCCGCGTACACTTTGCTCAATAAGTGCTCCCGCTCCCTACGACCGCAGATCCTTTCCCCAGAGCCGCCGCGCAGAATCTCCAACGCCTCCTCGGGTGCCCGTTTTTTAAGGCTCGCTCCTACGAGCGCCTCAAGCACCGCGGTATAGCGCGCCGCTATGAGCTCATCCTTTTGAGCATAGCGCTGGAGCAATGGTAGATTATCACGCACACACGACTGCAGAGCCGAGTCTTTACCAGCTGATGCCAAAAGGCGCGCCACTGCCTCGTGAGTGCCTGATGTTCGAGACTCAAAAGCGACATGCGCAAGATACTGACATGCGGCCACAAGGTGTTCCCTCGCGAGAGCTTGCTCTAAGAACTTCTCATCGACGGCCTGAAGCCACGACAGTCGTCTCTCCTCGTGCTGTTTTTTGAGTAGCACACCCAGGAAATCCCGAGCACGGACGGCTTCAGCTACCTCAGAAAACTGCTCAGAGCTCTGCAAGGATGAGAGAGCTTCGCTTACACCCTGAGCGATGTTCCAAGCGGAGGATGGAGTCGCTGAAAAAACTTTTTTAGCTCGTTCTATATCTGATATGAGGCTTTCTGGGCTTACTCCTCCCGCCATGAGAGAGAGGAGGTTATTCACAATCTGTTCTAGGCACACCCCATCCTTGCCCGCTACATCCCCCGACCGCGTTCCCCCGGAGACTCCCGCAAGAAACCGCGCGACACACTCTCTGCTCGGCGACATACGTGCGGGCGCCTTAAGCAGCGCGCGGCGCATCGCGTCTTCCAACATTATCGAGCGTTCGATGTTTTCGAAATGCGCGAAGTCATCGAGCGTATCGTAGTTTTCCTGCCGAAGCGCGGCACCAAAAACAGCCACAAGAGTATCACCATCGCCATGTCGCGCCGCTTCTACGAGAATAGCGTGCACGTCGTTATTGCTAAGAACCTCCTGGGGCTTGTCACTTCGTAGAATATGCTCAAGCACACCACGTACGGCACCGATTCGAGCTACGAGAAACGTCTCTCCTTTGATGTGAACAGATAATGAATTCGACCCCACGACGCGGGACTCTTGGATGGGAAGCGATACCCCGTAGTAGGAAAAAGGTTCGGTTCGGGCAGTTGAGTCGAAAATGACAAGTGCCAGCACTTGCACGACTATCGCGCGAGAGAATTTCATGTAGAGTCACTCCTCAGCACTGAGGGCAGCTACGAGACTTATTAAGCCCCCTCCTTCTCGGCAACCTGCACAAAACCCCGCATATTCTCAGAAATCGACTTACCGCGGCGGCTGGACTGCATACACACTCAGTGAGAGTCGCTCTTCTTGCGGATGGTCAGTATCGAAATCAAGAGTTGCTTTGAGGTCCCCACGAGTCTTTTTGGGATCCAGAGTGACAACTATTACACCTTTTTTGCCCGGATCGACCTCAATAACAGAAGCCGACACCGCTGACTCCGAGCTTGAGATTCCCCGAATCGATACCTTTGACCGTGAATTATTCTCGAACCGGACCCTGCGTTCTAGGGGCGCGTCACCACTGACAATTCCAAACGACACAATCGCGGGAATCAGACGCAGGTCGCCTTGCATTGACGCGGTTACCGGTACGTTGACGATCTTTTCGCCATCGGCAGTAAGTTCAACAATGACTCTATCGCGCACCTCTCCCTTAGGAGCCCCCTCTTTCAAGATAACAGAGAAGTAAATTTTCTGGCCCTCAGCTCGAACTCTCTGAACTTCAAGAAACTTTGAAAAGCTGCGCGCCTTAACCTCACGAGAACTAGAATCGCTTGAGAGTTCCACCATAAACTCCTTGGTCCGAGTTCCAAGCGATGAGGCGGGAGTAATATCACCGAACTCAAGTCTCTCGGGTGTCACTCGAACATCGCGAACGACAGTACCCGTAAGCCGAACTGTAGACTCCGGACGTTCGCGTGAGTTTGTAATAATTGAAACTGACTTATTCTTCGAGCCCGAAAAGCCTGTCGTGTCGAACTCAACTTTAATCTTTTCTGCTGATCCGGGTTTTACAACAGTCGAAGATACCGTTGACGCAGTACACCCGCACGCGGGCGCGATTCGATGAATAGTAAGATCTGCGTCCCCATCGTTACGGATAGAGAACTCATGAATTACCTTTTGCCCCTCAGGAACTGAGCCAAAATCATACGAGACCTCCGGGAGCGTAATGAGTGGTCCCCGAGTATCGGCAAAACTAGCGCTATGGAGCAGGCTCCAAACAACTGCGCCCTGAAAAAAGCGATGTAACGACATACCCTACTCCCAACAAAGCACCTACACCGCCGCTTGTAACCACGAGAAACTATGTCATGGACAGGGAGCATTTCACATGAATGCTACCCACTCGCACGGAACACGCGATGGCTAATCAAATAGCTGCGTCTGATCAAGAAATTTTGTGGAGAAGTTACCACTCCTGAAATCAGGATGCGACAGGATTCGACGATGAAGCTCGATGTTTGTGTTTATTCCATCTATTAAATACTCGTCGAGCGCGACGAGCAGCTTCTTTATGCAAGACTCACGATCTTTGTCTCTCACGATGAGCTTAGAAATCATCGAGTCATAATAAGGCTTTACGGTATAGCCTGTGTACACAGCGGAATCTACGCGAATTCCGTTACCTCCTGGAGGGTGGTAACTCTTAATAAGCCCAGGCGATGGAATCAAGGTGCGAGGATCCTCGGCGTTTATTCTTGCCTCAATCGCATGGCCTGAAATCTTAATATCTGACTGCTTCCACGAGAGCTCAAGACCCGCAGCAAGACGAATTTGCTCCTTCACAAGATCGGTATCCGTGACAAGCTCAGTCACTGGATGCTCAACCTGCAGCCGGGTATTCATCTCGATAAAATAGAACTTTTTGTTCTCAAGATCGGCTAAGAACTCAACGGTTCCCAAGCTCGAGTAGTTAACCGCTTTACCAAGCTCAACTGCAGCGTTTTGAATATCACGCTGCATCTCAGGAGGCAGACCAATCGAGGGAGACTCCTCAATAACTTTCTGGTACCGACGTTGAACCGAACAATCACGGATTCCGAGATTAATAACGTTGTGAGCCTGATCTCCCGCTAACTGCACCTCAATGTGACGAACTCGGGGAAGGTACTTCTCGACCAACAGGTGTCCATCACCAAACGCGGCCTCAACCTCACGCTGCGCGGTTTGGAATGTCGATACAAACTCCTCCGCATTCTTGACGATCTTCATGCCGCGGCCACCGCCGCCCGCACACGCCTTCAAGAGCACTGGGTATCCGGCGCGCTCCGCGATCGCGAGGGCCTCAGACGGATCCAGCAAACCCTTGCTATCTCCAGGAATAGTAGGCACCCCTACCTTGTCGGCTACTCGACGAGCGCGCGCTTTGTCGCCCATGATGCGCATGTTGCGCACAGTAGGTCCGATAAAGGTAATTCCACAGCTGCCGCAAATCTCAGCAAAGGCCGCGTTCTCACTCAAAAATCCGTATCCAGGATGAATCGCGTCCGCCCGGGTAGCTACGGCGGCTGACATAATTGAAGCAATGTTCAGGTAACTCTCTTTCGCGAGCGCTGGACCAATACAAACGCTTTCTGTAGCCAGCTTTACGTGCAAGGCATCTTCATCAGCCTTGGAGTGCACCGCAACGGTCTGAATCCCGAGTTCGTGGCATGCCCGAATGATTCGAAGCGCTATCTCACCGCGATTCGCGATGAGTACTTTTTTGAAAGGTAGGGAACTCATGACTTTACGCCGCTGGGTCGATCAGGAACAGGACTTCACCAAACTCGACAACCTTGCCCTCCGCGCCCAAAATCTTCACGATTTTGCCAGACGTTGGAGCCTCAATCTCATTCATCAACTTCATCGCCTCGATGATGCAAAGAGTTGATCCCTTACTGATGCTGTCACCCTCCTTTACGAAGTTTTCCGCATCTGGAGATGGTCGCCGGTAGAACGTACCTACAATCGGAGACTCAACCTTTACGAAACGACCCAAGTCCTCTTGAGGGGCAGCACCGCTTGCAACAGTCGCTACTGGCATCGCAACCTGCACCGCAGGCACAACTTCCATCCGAGACTCGATGTGGGCGAATCCTCCCGCTGGAGTTCTCGCCAACTTGACCCGAGTGCCCTCCTGCTCAAGCTCAAACTCAGTTACTTCATTCTGCCTGAGAATCTTGATGATGTTTTCAATGTCCTTAATGTCCATGGCGCCGCATCCTAGCGATCAATGCAGGCCATGCCAAGAGTCGCCGAACAATTTTTGTTGGCATCCCCAATTATTTCAACCAGTTGAGCTTGGTTGCGGAAGAGCTATTCCATCGATCTGATGGACCTAATCAAGGATTTGCTGTCAAACGCGCATAGGCCCTTGAGAACTAGTGGTCTTCTCATCGAGTGAGGGGAAGTCTCCTCTACTCTTTTTTACCACCCTGCTAGAACAGCCGATATCAGACATCCCGGTGCTGGTGGCGTCGTGGCCGCATGCCTACGAGCAGCGATTGAAGTCTCCAAAGGAAGCTGTCGCGCGAGCTGTAGCCTCAACGAGGTCCCCGGCAGCCGTTTCGCCTACGAGCTTGAAAGAGACCGTCTGAAGAGAGCGATTTGTTATCTGTAGACCAGCCCCCAACGGATCTCCCACAAACTTACCACCGCCGTAGGCTTTAAATATTGGCACTGTAATAAACGTAGAGCCCCCGCCCCCTGCGACTAAGCTTGAGTTCGCCTCTCGCGTAAGCCCAAGCCGCTTTGAGGTGAATTCAGTTCCCTGTCCATCCACATCATCCACGGAATACTGCAAATATTGAAACCGAACCTGCTGAGCGAGATTGTTCTCAACCTTTAAAGTCACGTAGGTATCAAAGAAAGGCTCGACATCGACGGTAGTAGCGTTGCCATCGCAGTCACTGATTTGGCTAACATCGATTGATGAAGAGCGAAGAGTCTCAGCAGAGCTGATTGTGCCGTCATCGACGAATCCAGCTTCAACAATACGAACATCTCCGTCATCATTGTTCTGAACTCCACCACCCAAACCTCCACCAGCGGCCCCCGGAAATCCCTGAAAGCCCGATGGAATATCGCCTGTGCAGCGAACACCAACGAACTTTCTACGGTTAGCGCCCACGGTCAATCGACATACCAGCTGAAAACTGCCGGGACGTTCGCATCCGATTACTCCACTCATAACTCCAGTGCTACCCGTCAACTCGTAGCCAGTTTGTGGTTCAACTATTGCCACCCCGGCTTCGCTGTCACACGCGACATTAATGTGTGTAACCGGCTCCGATCGAGAGTTCATGACGCGCACGAAGAAACCCGAGGTGTCTCCAACCGCGATAGAGCTGTTCTCCACCTCAAGCTCGATTGTGCCCGTTGTGGAGTCATCCCCGACAAATACATCATCCCGATATCCCGGGTTCTCACCGGAGCCTCCATCGGTCGCCCCTTGTCCTCCCATACAGCCGATCAGAACGCAGACCCCTGCGAAGGCAAGAATCTCTGCCATTTTATCGCGATAATTAGTTCGGTTTCTCATGTTCGTTCGCCTCCAGTGGGGAGTTGTAGGTTCTCTCGCTGATTTATTGCCCTGCGGCTGCTGTTGAGCCTTGTAGATCGAAAGCATTTTCCAGTTGTTCAACGCCAGAGTTATCGGCTTGGGCGGCAGCGGTCGGCGCGACCGTCGCCTCCGGAGTTGCATCTCCGGACGTCGGAACGATGTAGGTTTCAGGAAGCACCTCGAAATCAAAGGTACCATCATTTGTGTCCAATCGATCCCCTGACGAGGTAAGACCCGAAACTCGTACTGTTACCTCTATTTTAAATGGCGCCTCAGGCAGAGCATCCCGATTGAAATTAAGCCACTCCCGTATTGATGCCGGAATAATTGTCACCTGAGCTAAGGCTCGGTTACAGATATTACTAAAACTCGGAGGCAAGCTCGTGAAGCTTGGTCTTCTCAGTCCAGGATTCTGCGTCTGAGTATTCTGGGTATCTGTCTGCGCAGCAGCTTCGGCTGGTCCAGCGATCAAGGCGATCGGCGCATTTGTTGATGGAGGCTGAGTTGAAGCTCCCGGCACGTAGTAATCAATCAAAACCCTGTCCGCGCGAAAGGCCTGGCCATACAAATTATTCTGAACACCCACAACTGAAACGAACGCCCCTGACTCGTCTGTGCCGCTCGAGTTCGTATCGGTTAGGGTTACTGACGGCTCTGGTGTGGCTTCGCCGAGACGAATAGAACCACCCACAAAAACTGTTGGCAACCTACCGCAACCTTGTTGACCAGTCGTCTGCCCCTGCCCTACAGCGGAGGTGTTAGCCAACGTCGTTGAGTTGAATAACCCGAGAAAGGTCACGGACATCCCCTGATCATTATTGGAAGCACCATTACCTCCGCACGCGATCGCGACTAATGATACAATCAAAGCACCCGTAGTGACTGCGGCGCCCCTTATTGATAGAACCTTATTCATATTCCCCCCTATGAATTCACCTTGGAACTCGCATCTTCGAAACTACCCTCGACAATTCTCGGCGTGATGAAGAACAACAGCTCCTCATCCGAACCATCCGTACTCTGATTTCTGAAAAAAGTGCCTAATACGGGGATGTCCTTAAAGAAGGGGACACCCGCGACATCGTCCTTCTCTCGTATTCGATAGATACCGCCGAGAACGAATGTCTGACCACTTGAAACCAATACCGAAGAACTTGCGCTACGCTCAAACTCATTCGGAATTCCATCGACGGTTTTTGAACCGAAGCTACTCGACTTGGCGTTAATATCGAGCAAGATATAATAGTCTGGGGACGCCTGTGGTGTTACGTTCAGAACAATTCCCGCCTCGATGGTCTGCGTTGCTACATCTCCGCTACCATTAGAATTCGCCCCTGAGCCGGTAGCGATGGCAAGTCCCCCATTCGGGAGCTTAACCCGATATTTCTCTACGCTCTTGATCTCAGCCGGCTTATTGTTTGTCGTCGCTACAGCTGGCTTGCTGATGATCTTAACCCGGCCCTCTTGCTCAAGTTGCGTCAAGCGCGTTGAAAGGCTCTTCGTACCATCAGCGCTGTCAAAGAGCATGGTGATAGCCGACCCAAGATTCGGGGAAATTCCCGCGGCTGGAAAGGCTGAGCCCGTGATGCTTCCGGCAGTGGTAGGATCCACACTTCCCCCAACTGCTATCGCCGATGGGAAATTCAAGCCTGTGCCATTTCCTGTCGCTGGCGACTGAATGTACTGAAACCCAAGTTCGCTTCCCAATTCACGCGTGAGGTTACGACTCGCCTCAACAATCTGTGTCTCGAGAAGTATCTGAGGAGTTCGCAAGTCGATCTTCTTGATCAACTCGGTCACATTCTGCAGTCCCTTTCGAATGTCTTTGACAATCAACTGATTCGAACGCTCATCGAACGCGACCGAACCTCGCTCTGATAGAACTGTTTCAACAAGAGCCTTGATCTCTGAGGCTTTCGCGTAACTTACACGCATGTACTTCACATTCAGATCTTCCAGCTCCTCACCCGCGACACGAGCCTTCTTGAGAGATTCGCGCTCAAGTTGCAACTTATCAACTGATGCGACTCGCATGACGTTGCCCTCAACGACCTTGTCCAAGCCATGGCTCTTTAAAATTACATCGAGAGCTTGATCCCATGGGACGTCAACGAGCTTGAGAGTCACTTTGCCTGTTACGCCATCACCAGCGACGATATTCAGATTCGAAACCTCCGCAATGATCCGCAACGCACTATCAATATCCGCGTCCTGTAGGTCGAGCGATATAAGGCGACCGGTGTATGAGGCGCTATTTCCATTGACTCCCGCCAACTCCTGCGTCCCATTTTTGGCGCGTGGCTTGGCAACATCCTTATCACCAGCGTTCTTACCCTGTGGCTCGTCCTGCTTGATCTCTGGATTCTTGGCTACATCTGTCTTCTGGGATTCCTCTGGCGCCTGTGCTGTGTTTGCCCCGCTCTTATCAGGACTTGGGGTACTGTTGGCCTCAGGCTTGGTACCCTCAGGTGCCTGCGCCTTGCGTTTTTTTCCTGGAGTCTTCTCCGGAACCGCTGGAACACTAACAGCCTGCAAGGGTGTAACCGCAGGTGCTGCCGTCGCCGCTGGTGTCTGAACCGCGCTTGGATCGAGCTGAGCTCTAATGTCACGAGCGATAGCGGCTAAATCCTGCGCTTCCTCTATGAACACCTTATCACCTGACTTGCGAGTGGTCAGATAGCTGGAGGGCTGGATGAAAATGCGAACTTGCGTATCATCCCCAGCCGAAACCGTTCTGACTGAGCGAATCGCGCCGGTATCCTGTGATGAGAAGAGAGTCTTCTTTCTTAGGTCCTTTGCTGCCTGGGCGTTTTTAAGGGTCAATACATACTCAGATGGAGCCGTGCGCGACATTCCAAACTCGGCGTCCCCGTCCAACGCGACTACAACCGCTGGCTTGTCACTGCTGTTATGGTCGAGCGAAACGTTTCTGACCAATGTTTTTGGGGCTTTAATCTCCGGTACTTCAGGATTACTCGCAGATGTTGCCACCTCCACTACACGAGCAGCAGTATCGACAGCTCGTACCCCTTGTTGAACGGATGGAGCGGGGCCACTGGCCTCGTCATCTGCTGGAAGTTTCGGCTCCACAACCGATGGAGAAGCCGAACCGCCTGTTTTGACAACCTCCTCGTCCAGGCGCAAAGCGCTTGCTTTTGGGGCTTGAGTAGCTTGTGTCTGTGTGCTCACGCGTGTCACCTGAGCACTCGACGTCTTCACTATGCCATTGTGGGGGGGCGTTTCTTGACTGAGCTGCGAACTCGGAGCGCCTGGCTTTCCTGCCGACGTTACAGAGAGGATAATCCGTCCCTCCTTGACCTCGGCGCTGTGAGTCAACTGATCGGTGCCAGACAGGTCAAGAACCACCCGACTCTTATTACTATGCCTTCCCAACCGGATTCGGGAGATTCGATCAGACGATTGAGAGCCCGTGATCCCTGTTCCGGAAATTTCCTCAGACTCAATGTCTAGTACGAGCCGAGGTGGTGCCTCCAATTTTTGAATTGTATATCGCGGAGTGGTCGATGAGGTCGGTATAGTAATCTGATCGGTAGTGCCGCTGCTAAGCAGAGAAATAGAGCCTGTGCGAGCATCAAGCTTCGTTCCGACTCCCGTGGTGCGCGCGAGGGATGGCTGTGACTCAGACCCACGTCGTGTAACCTTGGCCGCACCCTGCTTGCCAGTTCTGGCAGTCCGGGCACCTGAATCAGCACACGCCTCCGGCGGCACCCATAGGAGGGCGCCTACGAGAGCCGCGCTTGCTACTATCCACCTCTTGTTGAAACTCATGACTCTTCCTTTGAGTAACGTGAGCTGATCTCTCCGCGTATTTCTCAACTAGAAACCGTTTGATAGCTCGTTTACCTCTTCGAACTTCACTCGATGCGGAGAACGCGTCTCTCCCATACACCGAAACGACCACACACGGTCCACCCGCTTTATGGTTGAAGTCCTGGAAGGTGAGATGGTCATGGGAATCGAAAGGAATCGGAAATAATAGTGGCCACCAAAAAATTCGCCTTTCGATATAAAACGCCGCCTCAATCAAGAGTCTCAGTAACAAATTGATACTCAATTGATGCACTATCGTGGCTTGCGCGTTACAAGTTCGGTACAAAGACGATGCATGTTTCAACATCAATCACTCTGTCGTCTGCCCGGGATGTTCGAGGAAGAAAGTGAAATTTCGTTATCACCCAGTCACACTCCCTCTCAATCATCTTTCTAACCACATCTGCGATGCCAGCATAATGCCCCACGAATCGAACCGAATATCCCGGCTCTTTATCGAACGAACAGCCGGAGTCTGCCGCAAGGCGTGATATTTCGACCGCAGCGAGGTCTGAAGTTTTGTAGATATACACAAGCGCGGCCTGAGCTCGATCAGCGAGGCTACCATCGTCCACACTCATGGGCCCATTCGATCGAGACGCTCTCGCTAGCGAATGTTCCAGGTGTGCCTGCAGCTGGCCCCGTCGGTGTGTCAGTTCGGTCACTGCGGACTCGAGAGCGCGGATGAGCAGTATGCTCTCGACCTGGGCCCGACCTACTACCATCCACAATAAAAGTGCCGCCACCAGGAAAAGAACAAACTGGGTCTGAATCCAACGATATCGCGGTAGACGGCCTGCGTATTGATATACCCACTGTTGGATGGATACGATCTTCGTGTGCTTCATCTCTACTCTTGAGCTGCGGATTGCGTGTCTGTCGGTTCAAGCATGAGGGATAGTTGAAAATGGACGTATTCACTGGACTCTTGGGTCGAAATCTCATCAATCACTACTCCCCTCACTCCCAGGTGAGTGCGTAGTCTCTCCCGCAACTGCCGTGCGGCCTCCGGGTATGCTGCAATACCCGATAAAACTATTATATTCTCATCTGAACGAATCTCAGTGATGGAGGTCTCCGCTGAGACCATGCTGGGGAGCTTTAGTAGTAAGTCAGCTAATGTGTTGTGTTGCTGGCGCAATTTCCTCAGGGGCTCGCGGTTATTGTGACTCTCTTCCTCTGTATTGAGCAGGGACCGTGTTTTTTGTGTTAACTCGGAGACCTCCGCGAGCAGCTCATCTCTCCGAGCTACTTTGTCGTGTATGTGTTCCGCTCTTGCCATGCGAATCCACTCCCCGACGCATACTATGCAGAGAATAATTACCAACCAGGCACACAGAACAAAGCCCCTCCAACGCCCCTCCTGCTCTGCAATGACCTCATCGGGTACAAGATTAGGTGCGATCATACCAATACCGTTCTGCCTTCACGAAGAACGCTCGACATCGAGCAACCTCGCTGCGCCGAGCAGCCCGTCGTAGAGGCCGCTGGTACTATTGACGGGGAGATCAAAAGACAACTTCGCGCTGGGCATCACTGACGCCTCTAACTGGGATTCATTCGGCGAAAAAACTGTGTCGGGAGAAGGTGTATGAGGCTGATTGCAATTCCGAAAAATGAGAGGACATGGGATCGATAGCGCACTCTGACCACGTTCGAGGCTTGGAGCTTCGTAACAGTCGGCAGGCACAGTGATGCGATGATCCAGGACGCTATGCACCTCGTGACTGACCTTGGACCAAAGTTCAGACCCAGCCGAGATACTTTTTGCTGCCAAGAGCATTCCCTCCCACCACACCGAGAGTTCTGCTCGTTCGTGGAGGAGGTGCAAGGCGCACCACGGTGCACATGGCGTAGTCCTGATAAGAGGTTTAAGGAATCCTGCACGCGGAAAGACCGCAGGGATGATGAATGCGAGCGTCGCCTTCAGCGATCGTGCTACGCTCAATAAGGGGTCGATGTCCTCGCGTTTCATGGCGATAATTGTAGCGACAGCAGGAATTTTGCTGTGAGGCGGGACTTGATGAACATCTATCACTAGCGAGGTAAGGGGAATTCCCGTCTTCAGACTTACTCTGCGACGCGACCACTCTCTCAGATCCATCGAATCATGCCTGGACACCTCAAATGACTCGATCAGACAGCGAGACAGGGGAACGAGAAACGATAACCTGGAGCGATACGCTTTAATTTTTGTCTTCAGCCTGTTGTCTAAAAGTGCCTCGATATGCGCTGCGAGGCGCTCTGGGCTACGGTCCATGAAGCTCTCGTGAGTGGCGGGGCTCCCTAAGGAGTATTGGGGAGAACCCCACATGGGCCGTTTGTACTCCAAGATCCCAACCCGATCGTGGGAAAGGTCAATAATGATGTGCTCCCTATTCCTTTTCATTTTTCTAACCGCGAGTCGGGGGATACGGCAAATGCTCCCATGAACGACGAATCGATGGGTCGTTTGTGCCTTGATATATCGAGAGAACCCGTATTTTGTTGCGCTTGAGCTATCGTGATGTGCAAAGTTTCGTGCCAGTGAGACTGGCAAGACCTTTGCCTCGCATCTCTATAGGTCCTTGTTTTGATTCGCATCCGCGAATCGATAGCATTTTCTTAAAGACGGGATTTCTTTACGGGCTTTTGGAAAACGCCATACGTGCGGTACTGAGAGGGAGCACATCAATCAGCGAAAAAACAGGCGGGGGTCTATCCACCCAGATACACTGGAGATTCTCCCGCTCATCCTGGCGAGACTGCTCCTCGGCGTCAGATCGGATAGCGCTGGAATCCCATAATGCCAGTTCTTGTATAACCAGGCCCTTAGTTTGGTTATTGTTTCTCCGGAGGATTGTTATACCTATGCAATTCTATTTTTCTACGCCTCACATCACGGTAAGATGGTGAGCGCGGAATTACCCCAGATACCGCATGTAGAACATCAGAGTTATCCTGGACAACGAGCGCAATGACCCAGTTGTTATTTCCCCTGACCTCCGAACCGATCGCACAGCCACGCTCGCTGTGTACGGTTGTCATCCCCCCTCTCGATGGGGAATATCTGTATGAGTTTGATCCGATTGAGCACTCTGATCTCTCAGTTGGAGACGCGATTCAAGTATCTCTCGGTAAAAGAGAGGCTTCCGCTTTCGTCATCTCTGTCAACTCGCAGCGGGAATTGTCATCGTATCAGGAGATTTCGGAGCGTTCGATTCGAATCAAGAAGATCTCCTCAGATACGCTCCGAACTCGCGCCTTTACGTCAGAACACCTTGATTTTTTCTCGTGGGTCGCAAAGTACTATGCGGAGCCCCTCTCGAAAATTCTCGATCTAGCGATACCCACACCCGCCTTTGGACGCCCGATAATCGCCTTCCAGCTAACAGAGCTGGGTCAAGACTATGCCGGAAAATTAACCACGACACAGTCATCCGTGATTCGATACCTCAAGTTGAAACAAGGAGCAGTCTCTTCGCTTGAACTACAGACGGCATGTGGCGCCTCGCGAAGCGTATGCAACACTTTGATGAAGAGGGGATTGCTCACAAAAGCCGCGATCTCTCGGGAGCAGCCCCTGCCTACAGCAGTTCCATCACCCTGTACCCTTAATGCAGAGCAAGAGAACGCGGTTGAAGCGATCCGGCCAAGCCTGATTGATCGCTCGTTCTCTACCTTTCTTCTGCAGGGAGTTACCGGCAGCGGAAAGACCGAAGTCTATTTGAACCTTATTATAGAGGCTCTGGCGAGGGGCTTATCAGCATTGGTTGTCGTTCCCGAAATCGCCTTGACGCCTCAATTAACTGACCGGTTTTCTGAGCGCCTCAAACAACCCGTAGCGGTCCTGCACAGTGGCTTAAAGGCCTCGGAGCGCTGGCGACACTGGTCAGATCTCGCGTCGGGAGCGGTGCGAGTAGCGATCGGCGCTCGGTCAGCTATATTTGCTCCGGTCGAAAATCTTGGGCTCGTTATCGTCGACGAGGAGCATGATTCATCCTTTAAACAGAACGAGGGCATTCGTTATCATGCTCGAGATCTCGCGATGGTGCGAGCCAAGCACGCTTCCTGCCCAGTAGTCCTCGGCTCCGCGACCCCGTCTTTAGAGACCTATCACCACGCGGTATCGGGAAAGTATCGACATCTGACTTTGTCGAAGCAATTTTACTCTGCCGAGCCGCCCACCTTTGAAATCATCGACCTCACCGCTATCAAACCCTGGCAGATGCCCTCAAAGAGCATCTCTCCGAAGTTCTTGGCATCCTTGTCTCGTGCTCTGGAGGCTGGTGGGCAAGCTTTTATCCTCTATAACCGCCGCGGATTCGCGCGATACCTACAGTGCTCATCCTGTGAGTATGTCATCGGGTGTCCACATTGCAGCGTGACCCTCACATACCATCAAACGAACAACTCGCTGCTCTGTCATCAGTGTGGCTTCTCCCTCATCCCTCCCCTGGTTTGCCACGGCTGCGGTAAAAGTGCCTCGGCGGATGACGATGGTGACCCGCTCTTTTCGGAGCGAGGCTCGGGCACCGAGCGAGTCCATGAGGAGCTGGCGACACTACTACCACAAGCGCGCGTCGCCAAGCTGGACCGTGATAGCGCCTCAACGATCGCTGATTACGTGGAAATTTTAGGCAAGGTCCGAGAACGAAAAGTTGATATTCTAGTCGGAACCCAGATGATCGCTAAGGGGCATGACCTTCCCGACGTCACCTTCGTGGGCATTGTCGACTGCGATGTTGGTCTCCATATGCCTGACTTTCGGGCAGCAGAAAGGGGGTTTCAATTATTGACACAGGTTGCCGGCCGAGCTGGGCGCCGCGCCACCCGGGGTCACGTTGTCTTACAAACACGAGTTCCTCAACATCCGAGTCTCGTGATGACCGCTGGTAATAACTTCGCTCGCTTTGCCGAGCAAGCGATGCGCAGTCTTGCCGCTACACCATCCATCATGGATATCGCTGCGGCTATCCACATTGCGAGATTTCCAGATGGCGAGCAGGCCCGCAGCTACATCCCGTTCGACCAGGAAGACAAGAACGGACG